>NZ_JBFBGN010000027.1:0-63142 GCF_040684675.1 Streptomyces sp. NPDC089915
AGGGCGGCCCCGCGGCGTCTGGTGCGTGCTCTCGGCGTGCCGGGCGAAAGCCCGCACCAGGCGCCGCGGGGCAGACGGGAGTTTGACGACAGGCCCTAGCCCTTCGGGCGGTCCTCCCCGTAGAGCCACACGTCCCACACCTTCTTCAGACCCACGCCCGTCCGCCGCTCCGCGTACGCGGTGAAGTCCGCCGTGCTCGCGTTCCCGTACCGGTGGTCGGCCGCCCAGCCCCGCAGCAGGTCGAAGAACCTCGCGTCCCCCACCTCCTGCCGGATCCGGTGCAGCACCATCGCACCCCGGTAGTAGACGGGGTCGTCGGAGATGTGCGCCGCATCGGGCGGCGAGGCCGGCGGGAAGGCAGCCCAGTCGACGTCCGCGTGGTCGTCGACCGACGTGTCACCCGCCAGGAACGCCTCGAACCGCCGCTGCGCGGACACGCCCCCGTGGGACTCCGCCCACAGCCACTCCGCGTACGTGGCGAACCCCTCGTTCAGCCACATGTCCTTCCAGGACTTCGGCGACACCGAATCCCCGAACCACTGGTGCGCCAGCTCGTGCAGCACCAGCTCCTCGTCCGGCGCACCCGAGTACACCGGCTTGGTCTGCGTCTCCAGCGCGTACCCCAGGGTCCGCGCCGGCATCACGATCGAACCCACCGTCCCGAACGGATACGGCCCGAACCTCGCGCTCCCCCACTCCACCATCTCCGGCACCCGCGCCAGCACGGCACGGCTCGCCTCTTCCTCCCCGGGCGCCACCGCCTGGTACACGGACACCCCCGAAGGGGTCTTCCCCGTGGTCACCTTGAACTTCCCCACGGCGACGGTCGCCAGGTAGCTCGCCATCGGCTCCGCGCTGTGCCACGCGAACTCGGTCCGCCCGTCCCCCACGTCCCGCCGGGAGCGCAACTCCCCGTTGGACACGGCCTCGTAGCCGCGGGGAACGGTCACCGTGACGTCGTACGTCGCCTTGTCACTGGGATGGTGGTTGCCCGGGAACCAGCCCATCGACCCCACCGGCTCGCCCACGGCGACCGCGTCACCGCCCTCGGCGGTGATCCAGCCCTCCTTGGACCCGTCCGGATCGACCAGGGCCTTCGGCCGCCCGCTGTAGTCCACCCGCGTACGGAACACCTCGCCCTTGCGCAGGTCCTCGGCCGGACGCACGGTCAGCTCGTTGCCGGTGCGGTTGAACCGCGCACCCGCACCCTGCACCTCCACGCCCTCGACCTTCAGCCCGCTGAAATCGAGGTTGAACGAACTCAGCCCCTGCACGGCCTTCGCGGTGATCACCGCCGTCCCGTGCAGCTCCCCGTCGGCCGGGTCGTACGCCAGGTCCAGCGCGTAGTGCTCGACGTCGTACCCGCCGTTGCCCGCCCGGGGGAAATAGGGATCCCGCAGCCCCGAAGCACCGGGCCGCCCCTGCACCGTCGCCCCCGTACACCCCGTGGTGAGGGCGAGCAGGAGGACGAGGGCGGGGGCGGCGAGACGGATGAGCGTGCGGTGTTCCACACGCCCGATCCTAAGCGGGGCTACTTGCCCAGGGCCTCGACACCGGCCTTGGCGAACTTCTCGTCCAGGTCACCGCTCGGCGCGCCGGCCACACCGACGGCGGCGACGGGCGCACCGCCCGCCTGGACGGGGGCGCCGCCGGCGAGGAAGAGGGTGCCGGGGATGTCCTTCAGGTTCGGGGCCTGCGCGAGACGGCCGGCCAGCACCGAGGTCGGGGCGTTCCAGGACACGGCGGTGTAGGCCTTGCGCTCGGCGGACTCGTAGGACTGCGGGCCGGCGCCGTCACCGCGCAGGGTGACGATCGTGTTGCCGTTGCGGTCCACGACGGCGACCGTGACCTTCTGGTTCTCCTTCTCCGCGGCGTTCAGCGCGGCCTGGGCGGCGCGGGTGGCGGCGTCGACGGTCAGGTGGGTCGAGGTGGTGAAGTTGTTGCTCTTGACCTCGTCCTTCTTCGCAGGGGCGGCGCTCGCGCTGACGGCCCCGAAGGTCCCGGCGCCGAGGACGACGGCGACGGCGGTACCGGTGAGGACGCGGGTACGGGTGTTCATCTCTGCTCCTGGTGGTCTCGACTGGCTCCCTCCAACCATCACCGCCGACCCCGCCCCACCCCGTCCCCGTACCGGCTCGCCCCGGCGACCGCACCGGTTGACGCGGGGGTCATCCGATCGGCCGATGCGGCGGGGCCGGCCGCCCGGTTTCCTGGGGCTGCGGGACCGGTCCCCGCACCACTCCGCCCGTCTGCGGACCGTGTCCCGGGGGCTCCGCCCCCAGCCCCCCGCGCCTCGATCTCCCCCGGCCACCGTCGGGAGGTGCCCCCGGCGAGGCTGGATGCGGCCGGGCGGCCCCCCACCCCGCCGGCGCAGCCGACCCGCAGCCGCCCCGTAACCGCCCGGCCAGGGCAGCGGCAGCGGCGTCACAATGGAACAGCCACCACCCCCCAGGAGCCCCGCCGTGAGCCACCCCCCGCGGAAACCCGACACCCGCGCCCTGGCCACCGTCATGCACACGGCGTTCTTCCTCCTGCTCGGCGCCTCCGTGGCCCGCTTCCTCCTGCGCCACCCCGGCGAACCCCGCACCCCCTGGGTCATCGCCCTCAGCGTCACCCTGGCCCTGCTCTACGTCCTCGGCCCCGCCGTCGGCGGCACCGGCCCCTCCCCCGCCCCCACCCACCGCCGCCGGCTCTGGCTCGGCCTCGTCGTCGCCACCTGGGTCGTCCTCGTCGTCCTCGCGCCCAGCTTCGCCTGGTGCGCCGTCCCCCTGTTCTTCACCGCCCTGCGCACCCTCCCCCCACGCGCCGCCGTCGCCCTCGTCGCCGTCCTCACCGTCTTCGTCGTCGCCGCCCAGCTCAAGCTCTCCACCGCCTTCGACCCCAACCTCCTCCTCGCCCCGCCCGCCATCGCCGCCCTCGCCACCGCCGTCTTCATCCACATGGAACGCCAGGCCCAAGCGCAGCGCGCCCTGATCGACGACCTGATCCGCACCCGCCGCGAGCTCGCCGCCACCGAACGCCGCGAAGGCACCCTCGCCGAACGCCAGCGCCTGTCCATGGAGATCCACGACACCCTCGCCCAGCACCTCTCCAGCCAGCAGATGCTGCTCCAGGCCGCCGACCGCACCTGGGACACCGACCCCGCCACCGCCCGCGCCCACGTCCGCACCGCCAACGGCATCGCCGCCCGCGGCCTCGCCGAGGCCCGCCGCCTGGTCCACGACCTGGCCCCGCCCGAGCTGGAGAACGGCGCCGGCCTCGCCGACGCCCTGCGCGCCCTGGACGCCGGCCCCGACATCGAGGTCCGCTTCCACCTCGAAGGCGTCCCCGCCGTCCTCCCCGACCGCGCCGAATCCGCCCTGCTGCGCATCGCCCAGGGCGCCCTCGCCAACATCCGCGAACACTCCGGCGCCCGCACCGCCGCCCTCACCCTCAGCTTCCTCGGCGACCAGGTCGTCCTCGACATCGCCGACGACGGCACCGGCTTCACCGCCACCGACCCCGCCACCCCCGCCCCCGCCGACCGCGGCCACGGCCTCCCGGCGATGCGCGCCCGCGTGCGCCAGCTCGGCGGAACCCTCACGATCGAATCCACCCCGGGCGAAGGCACCGTCCTGTCCGCCTCGATCCCCCTGGAGCCCACAGGATGACGACGATCCTCCTCTGCGACGACCACGTCGTCGTCCGCGCCGGACTGCTGGCCCTCCTCGGCAGCGAACCCGACATCGAGGTCCTCGGAGAGGCCGGCAGCGGCGAAGAGGCCGTCGCACTGGCCGCCAAACTCCACCCCGACGTGGTCCTCATGGACCTCCAGCTCGGCGAGGGCATCGACGGCGTGGAGGCCACCCGCCGCATCACCGCCCTCCCCCGCCCCCCGCACGTCCTCGTCCTGACCACGTACGACACGGACGCGGACATCACCCGGGCCATCGGCGCCGGCGCGACCGGCTACCTCCTCAAGGCCGAACGCCCCGAAGAGCTCTTCGCCGCCATCCACTCGGCCGCCGCCGGCCGCACCACCCTCTCCGCCCCGGTCGCCAGCCGCGTGATGGCCCACATGCGGGGCACCCGCCCCACCCTCACCGACCGCGAACTCGACATCCTCGGCCAGCTCGCCCGCGGCCTCGGCAACCGCGACATCGCCCGCGCCCTGTTCATCAGCGAGGCCACCGTCAAGACCCACCTGGGCCGCATCTACGACAAGCTCGGCGTCGACACCCGCGCGGGCGCCGTGGCCGTGGCCAAGGAACAGCGCCTGCTCCCCTCCTGACCCGTCCCCCTCCCCGCCCCGACCCCCCGCCGCGCCCCGAGCCGTGACACCATCGGCTACGTGCTCGACATCGGCTATTCCCTCTCCCGCCGCTTCCCCGACCCCCCGCAGACCGACTACCGCTCGGCGGACGTCCACGCCCTGCGCCACGACCTCTTCTGCGGCGACGTCTACCTCGCGGACACCGAAAAGGACACCGAGGTGTCCACAGCCTGGGGATGGGTGCCCGTACTCGACTTCGCCTGGGCCCTGTGCGACATCGTCGAACAGCTCGACCGGGACCCCCGCGGCAGCCGCTCCTCCCACAGCCAGTACGCCGAACTCGACTTCACCGAGTCCAGCGACCGGATGCTCTTCGAACGCCGCTTCGGCTGGGTCGACGTCGAGGCCGACTGGATGCCGCCGGAGGAGGACCCGCTGACCTTCAGCCACCGCCTGCTGCGCCGCGAGGCCCGCGACTTCCTGCACGACCTGATCGCCGACCTCGTCGACATGCACGAGGGCCTCGGCGACAACCCCGTCATCTGGACCCTCCAGTCCCGCTTCCCCCGCGTCCCCGCCTGACCCGGCCGCCCGGGCACGACCGGCAAGAGGAGCCCATGCAGCTGCGCGACGTCACGCCCGACGACCTCGACGCCTACGTCCGCATGCGGTGCGACCCGGTCATGATGGCCGACCTCGGCGGCCCCCGGCCCGCCGCCGAGATGCCGGCCCTGATCCGGCGCGACACCGAGAAGGCGGCCGCCGACACCGCCTGGATCAAGATGATCGTCCCCGACCCCGCCACCCCCTGGATCGTGGCGGGCACGGTCAACCTCTGGGCCCACGACACCGACGACGGACCCCTCTCCGAGATCGGCTGGATGGTCCTGCCCGACCACCAGCGCCAGGGCCTCGGCAAACGCGCCGTCCGCGCCCTCCTGGAACAGGCCCGGGACACCGACCGCTGGGGAATCGTCCACGCCTACCCCTCGACCGCCAACGCCGCCTCCAACGGCATCTGCCGCTCCGTCGGCTTCCGCCTCGTCGGCGAGACCGACGTCCCGTTCGCCGGACAGGTCTTCCGGGCCAACCACTGGTCGATCGACCCCCGAACCGACCTCACCTGACACCCCCCGCCGGCCCCGCCCGGCCGACCGCGCCCGCTACCCCACCACCCGCACCCCCAGCTGCGCCGCCAGCGCCGGGGCCAGGTCGAACAGCTGCGACGGGCTGATCACCGCCCCCGCCAAGGACTCCAGCCCCCGCGCCACCCCCAGCTCCACCGCACCCCGCAGATCCACGTCCTTCAACCGCGCCCCCGTCACATCCGCACCCCGCAGCACACAGTCCCGGAACTCCACCCGCTCCAGCACCGCACCCCCGAAGTCCGGCTCCACCAGCACGCACCCCTCGAAGACCACGTCCCGCAACCGCGCCTGCCGCAGGTTCAAGTAGTCGATCTTCCCCCCGCGCACCACCACCCGCTCCAGCACCGCCCCGTGCAACTGCACCCCGCCGAGCCGCGCCTCCGTCAGCTCCACGTCCCTCAGCGACGCCCCGGACAGGTCCACACCCACCCCGCGGACCCCCTCCAGCACCGAATCCAGGATCCGCGCCTTCGCCAGCCCCGCCCCGTCCAGCCCGCACCGGCGCAGCGCACAGTCCATGAACCGCGCCCCGACGCCCTCCTGCCCCGACAGGTCGAGATCCGCGAACTCCAGCCCGTCGTAATCCCCGTCCGGCTCCAGACCACCGCCCTCCCACGCCACCAGCTCCGGCAGGACCACCTCCGCCCGCCGCGCCGCCTTCACCGACTGCCCGCCACTGCCACCACTGCGCACCATGCACCCATCGTGACCCCCCGCACCGACAATCGGCCCCACCACCGGCAAGGGCGCCCTGGAACCCCGACCACCCCGCCCCGCATCAGACACCCCGCACCCAACCCGCCCCCCACACACGACACCCCGCACCTGGACACCCCTCCCGCACCCCCTGTACCAACTCCCCCATGACGATCAACGGCGGTATCTCCTTCTGGTACGCGACCACCGGCCCGCACGTCGAAGGCACCCCCCACCAGCCACCCCGCGCCCCCCTCACCACCGACGCCACCGCCGACGTGGCCATCGTCGGAGGCGGCTACACCGGCCTGTGGACCGCCTACTACCTCAAGCGCACCGCCCCCGACCTGCGCGTCACCGTCCTCGAACAGAAGTTCTGCGGCTACGGCGCCTCCGGCCGCAACGGCGGCTGGCTCTACAACGGCATCGCCGGCCGCGACCGCTACGCCGCACTCCACGGCCACGAAGCCGCCCGGCGCCTCCAGCACGCCATGAACGACACCGTCACCGAGGTCATCGACACCGCCGCCGCCGAAGGCATCGACGCCGACATCCACCGCGGCGGCGTCCTCGAAATCGCCCGCACCCCCGCCCAGCTCACCCGCCTCAAGGCCTTCCACACCGCCGAACTCTCCTTCGGCGAGACCGACCGCGAGCTCCACGACGCCGCCGGCACCCGCGACCGCATCGACGTCGCCGACGCCGTCGGCTCCAGCTGGACCCCCCACGGCGCCCGCGTCCACCCCCTCAAACTCCTCCGCGGCCTCGCCGCCGCCTGCGAACGCCTCGGCGTCGTCATCCACGAGTCCACCCCCGTCACCGAGATCGCCCCGCGCCGCGCCGTCACCCCCTACGGCACCGTCCGCGCCCCGTACGTCCTGCGCTGCACCGAGGGCTTCACCGCCTCCCTCAAGGGCCAGAAGCGCACCTGGCTCCCGATGAACTCCTCGATGATCGTCACGGCCCCCCTCCCGCCCTCCGTGTGGAAATCCCTCAACTGGGCGGACGCCCCGCTCCTCGGCGACATGGCCCACGCCTACATGTACGCCCAGCGCACCGCAGACGACCGCATCGCGATCGGCGGCCGCGGCGTCCCGTACCGCTTCGGCTCCCGCACGGACAACGACGGCCGCACCCAGCCGGCCACCATCGCCTCCCTCACCACCCTCCTCACCACCTTCTTCCCGATCCTCACCGGCACCGAGATCACCCACGCCTGGTCGGGCGTACTCGGCGTCCCCCGCGACTGGTGCGCCACGGTCACCCTCGACGCCACCACGGGCCTCGGCTGGGCCGGCGGCTACGTCGGCTCGGGCGTGGCCACCGCCAACCTCGCCGCCCGCACCCTGCGCGACCTGGTCCTGGGCGAATCCACCCCCCTGACCGCCCTCCCCTGGGTCCACCACCGCGTCCGCCGCTGGGAACCGGAACCCTTCCGCTGGCTGGGCGTCCACGCCCTCTACGCCGCCTACCGCGAGGCGGACCGCCGGGAGTCGAGCACCCACACCCCGACGACAACCCCCCTGGCCCACCTGGCCAACCGCATCTCAGGCCGCTCCTGAGGGCACGCGAAAGGCCCCGGGTGATCACCCGGGGCCTTCCGCCTGTGTACGAATTCCCTCGATCAGATGCCATCTGACCTGGGACGGAGCCGCCTGTCGGAATCGAACCGACGACCTGAATATTACAAGTATCCCGCTCTGCCAACTGAGCTAAGGCGGCACAGGAACCACCCGCAAGAACATCGCGCGTGGAGCCGCCATCACTCTACACAGCCCCAGAATCCCCGAGCCATCACATAGACCGGGCCCCGTAACTCCCCATGCAAGCGTTCGTTGAACGTACTGGTGTGCCGTTCCGGAGATCAGCTCGTGGGAGGGACGATGGCGAACCGAATAACGGGAGAGGAAGCCCGGCGCATCAAGCGCGAACTCCTCGGGGTGAACGACCGGACCAAACACCGGGGAAGAACGATCGCACCCCTGAAAGGGCTGGTCAGGGAGCCGGGAACACAGCAGCGCGTCTACCGCTTCCGCTTCTACCCGACCACCGAGCAGGCGGCCCAGCTCACCCAGACCTTTGGCGCCTGCCGCTGGGTCTACAACGAGGGCCTGGCCCTCCGGGTGAAGGCATGGGAGGAGCACCGGGTCTCGCTGGGCTTCGCGGAGACCTGCCGAGCGCTGACCGGTTGGAAGCGCGTACGGAAGACGGCATGGCTGAAGGAGACCTCGTCCACGGTCCTCCAGCAGTCGCTGCGGCACCTGGACTCCGCCTTCTCCCGGTTCTTCAGGGGTTCGGCGAAGTATCCGAAGAAGAAGTCCAGACACCGCTCCAAGGACTCGGCCACCTACGTCCGCACCGGCTTCCGGTGGGTCGAGGACCCGGAGCGTCCCGGTACTGCCTCGGTCACCCTCGCCAAGCAGACGAAGCCACTCGACGTGCGTTGGTCGCGCGCGCTTCCGCCCGGGCATCTACCGGTGAAGCTCAACGTCACCCACGACCGGGCCGGCCGCTTCTTCCTCTCCGTCCTGGTGGAGGAAGTGATGGCCCCGCTCCCCGAGGTGTTCCTCCCGGGCGGCCGCGAGCCCAAGGCCGTGGGCCTCGACCTCGGACTCGCGACGCTGGTGACCATGGACGACGGGGAGAAGCTCCCACACCCCCGCCTCCTGGCGAAGTACGAGAAGCGGCTCGCGTCCCTCCAGCGCGACCTGCACCGAAAGACGAAGGGGTCGAAAAACCGGGGGAAGGTACGGGAGCGGATCGCCCGCGTGTACGCCTCGATCGGTGACGTCCGCCGTGATCAGCTGGACCAGTTCACGACCCGCCTCGTGCGCGAGAACCAAGTGCTCGTGGTGGAAGACCTGCCGATCGTCAACCTCCTGCGTGCGGGCACGGGCAAGAACAGGCGCCGCAAGGCGGCCCTGAACCGTTCCATCACCGACGCCGCCTGGGGCGAGCTGCTGCGCCAGCTGCGCTACAAGTGCGCCTGGTACGGCCGGACCCTGGTGGTCGTGGACCGGTTCTTCCCGTCCACCCGGCGCTGCTCCGCTTGCCACACCAAGGGGCCGAAGCTCGACGTGTCGGTCCGCAAGTGGACCTGCGTGGAGTGCGGTGCCACCCACGACCGGGACGAGAACGCGGCGGTGAACCTCCGGGACGAGGGGATGCGGCTGTACTGGGCAGTGGCCATGGCGATGCCGCCCGGACGCGTGCCGCCGAGTGTGATCAAGGCTTCGGAGCTACTGGAACTCGTACCGGCGGCATAGCGAAGTGAGTGCAGTACGGACCGACGGGCCGTCGGCCGCCATGCCTGTGGAGCCTGCGTAGGACCGCCCAGGCGCGACCCCCAGGGTCTCGTCGGGTCGGCAGCGGGTGCCGAAGCAGGAACCCAGGTCAAAAAGCGGGTGCTCTGGCATCCGCCCCGTCAGATTGCTGACAGAAGCCCTCACACCGGGTAGCGTCGGCCCGAGTCCTGAATATTGGACTAGACCTTCCACTCGGATCGTCCGGCACGTTCCTGCCGGTAGAAGGGATGCATCACCATGGCTTCCGTCACCTTCGACAAGGCGACCCGCCTCTACCCCGGCGGCGACAAGCCCGCCGTCGACCAGCTGGAGCTGGAGATCGAGGACGGCGAGTTCCTCGTCCTCGTCGGGCCCTCCGGCTGCGGCAAGTCCACCTCGCTGCGCATGCTCGCCGGCCTGGAGGACGTCAACGGCGGTGCCATCCGCATCGGGGACCGCGACGTCACGCACCTGCCGCCCAAGGACCGGGACATCGCGATGGTGTTCCAGAACTACGCGCTGTACCCGCACATGACCGTCGCCGACAACATGGGCTTCGCGCTCAAGATCGCCGGCGAGGACAAGGCCACCATCCGCCGCAAGGTGGAGGAGGCGGCGAAGATGCTGGACCTCACCCAGTACCTCGACCGCAAGCCCAAGGCGCTCTCCGGCGGCCAGCGCCAGCGCGTCGCCATGGGCCGGGCCATCGTGCGCAAGCCGCAGGTGTTCCTCATGGACGAGCCGCTGTCGAACCTCGACGCCAAGCTCCGCGTGTCCACCCGTACGCAGATCGCCGCGCTCCAGCGCGACCTCGGCATCACCACCGTGTACGTCACCCACGACCAGGTCGAGGCCATGACCATGGGCGACCGCGTGGCGGTGCTCAAGGACGGCCTGCTCCAGCAGGTGGACACCCCGCGCAACATGTACGACCGGCCGGCGAACCTCTTCGTCGCCGGGTTCATCGGCTCGCCCGCCATGAACCTGGTCGAGGCCCCGATCACCGACGGCGGTGTGAAGTTCGGGGACAGCGTGGTGCCGGTGTCGCGCGAGGCGCTGTCGGCGGCCGCCGACGCGGGCGACAAGACCGTCACCGTGGGCGTGCGCCCCGAGCACTTCGACATCGGCGAGAGCGGCGGTCTGACGATCACCGTGAACGTGGTCGAGGAACTGGGCGCCGACGGCTACGTCTACGGCAGCCGGGACGGCCAGGACATCGTGGTGCGCGTGGGCGGCCGCCAGGTGCCCGAAAAGGGCTCCTCGCTGCACGTGGTGCCGCGCGCCGATGAGATGCACGTGTTCTCGACGTCGACCGGGGCACGGCTCTCCGGCTGATCCGCAGACCGGTCCGCGGGAGGGGTGCTCCGTCAAGGGGCGCCCCTCCCGCGGCAGTTGCGGGCGGGGCTCCCCACGAACCCCGGCAGACCGGGCCATTCGGCCGCACGCGTCAACCCGTAAATCGAAAAGCCACGTCGAACCATCCCCCGACCGGGTGACTAAATGTCGCCAAATCCTCACCGAGCGCTACTCTCGCCCTCGTGACCCACACTGCCCGCCGAATCGGCCGTTCCCTCGCCCTGGTCCTGCCCGTCGTCCTGGTCCTGTCCGGGACCCTCGCGGTCACCATGGTCCCCTGGGCGGACAACTCGCCCTCCCAGATCCTGACCGCCTCCGCCGAGGACGTCTCCGTGCCCGCGAAGCCGCGCGCCGCGCAGGACGTGCTGCGCGACAAGCTGCTGAGCGAGCTGCAGCAGGGGGAGAACCCGGGTGTCGTCCTCGGGCACCTGCAGGAGCAGGTGAACGGGCGGCCGTCGCTCGCCGAGCACTGCATGGGCATCGCCCGCGCGCTCGGCCGGGCCGCCGTCGAGGCCTACGGGCCCACGAAGGCCCAGTCGTTCTCCCGCCCGGTGTGCGACACCTCGTACGCGTCCGGGGTCGCCTCGATGGGCTGAGCGCCCGACGCGCCGCCCCCGCGGGGGCGGTGGCCGTCCCTACGCTGGCGGCCATGACCGACTCCCCCTCCCCGACCGCATCCGCACCACCCGTCGACCGCGCGGCCGCGTTCCCGGCCCCGCCCGTCCAGGCCGTCGTCCTGGCGGGGGGCCAGGGTTCGCGGCTGCGGCCGTATACGGACGACCGGCCGAAGCCGATGGTGGAGATCCCCGGTACCGGACTGCCGATCATCGGGCACCAGTTGGCGTGGCTGGCGGCGGAGGGGGTCACCGACGCCGTGGTGTCCTGCGGGCATCTCGCGGAGGTGCTGCAGGAGTGGCTGGCGGGGGCTGAGCTGCCGTTGCGGGTGACGACGGTGGTCGAGGAGGAGCCGCTCGGGCGCGGGGGCGGGCTGAAGTACGCGGCGCGGCGCCTGCCGTATCCGGGGCTGGCCTGGTACGCGACGAACGGGGACGTGTGGACGCGGTTCCCGTTGCGGGAGATGGCGGCGTTCCACGCGGAGCGGGGGGCGACGGCGACGCTGGCGCTGGCGCGGCCGCGGATCCCGTGGGGGGCGGTGGAGACGAACGGGCTGGGGCAGGTGCTGGACTTCGTCGAGGCGCCGCCGTCGCCTTATCTGATCAACGCCGGGGTGTACGTGTTCGCGCCTGAATTCGCGGCGTTGCTGCCGGACTTGGGGGACCACGAGCGGACGACGTTCCCGCGACTGGCGCGGGAGCGGCGGCTGGCGGGGTTTCCGCTGCCGCAGGGGGCCTACTGGCGGGCGATCGACACGGCGAAGGACCTGGCGGAGGCCGCACGGGAGTTGGCGGCTCACAGCGCCGTCTGAGGGCGCGGGGGCCCGCGCGGGCGGGTACGGCCGAGGGCCCGGCGCGCGGGTGCGTGCCGGGCCCTCGGGTCGTGCTCTCGTGTCGTGCTCTCGTTTCGTGCGCTCGTTTCGTGCGCTCGTTTCGTGCGCTCGTTTCGTGCGCTCGGGTCGTGCCGGGTGCCGGTCGGGTGTCGGTCAGCCGAGGAGGCCGCCGACGAGGCCGGGCTTCTTGGCGGTGGTGCCGTCCCCGCCGCCGGTGCGGCTGCCGGAGGAGCTGGCCGGGGGCTGCTGGGGGCTGGACTGCCTGGGGGCGGTGCCGCGGGGGCTCTGGCCGCCGCCGCTGCCCTTGGTGGCGCTGGGGGCGCCGGAGCCGGTGCCGGTGCTCTGGCTGGGGGCTCCGCTGCCGGTGCGGCCGGACTTGGCGGCGGGGGTGGAGGGGGAGGCGGAGGCGGAGGGCGAGGCCTGCTTGGAGGGCTGCTGCCGGGCGGGGCCGGACGGCTGGTGGGCCGGGGCCTGGGGCAGCGGGCTGCCGGGGAGGTAGTTGCTGGGGGCCTGGCCGGGGCCGGGGACGGTGACGACGGTGCTGGAGCGGACGGCGCCGCCGAGGAGGGAGCCGATGAGGAGGGTGAGTCCGCAGACGACGGTGGCCATGACGGCGCCGCGGCGCAGGACGCGGCGGCGCAGCCGCCACATCTCGGAGCGGGGGCCGAGGGTGCGCCAGGCTTCGCCGGCGAGGCGTCCGTCGAGGGAGTAGACGGGGGCGCCGGCGATGATCAGCGGGCTCCAGGCGGCGAGGTAGATGATGTCGGGGGCGTCGTAGGCGGGGACGGTCTTCCAGCTGACGGTCATCAGCAGGGCGGCGGACAGCAGGGCGCCGATGGAGGCGGCGAAGCGCTGCCAGAGGCCGAAGACGGTGAGGACGCCGACGAGGACCTGGAGGAAGGCGACGGTGAGTCCGGCGCCTACGGGGTGGGCGAGGGCGAAGTCGCGCAGGGGTTCGGCGAGGGCCCAGGGGTGCAGGGTGTGCAGCCAGGTGACCATGGAGCCGCGTTCGCCGCCGTCGAAGTAGACGGGGTCGCAGAGTTTGCCCATGCCGGCGTAGATGGAGATGAAGCCGAGGAAGACGCGCAGCGGGAGCAGGACGACGCCGAGGTTCATCCGGCGGCCGGGGTAGTAGGAGGCCTGGGCGCGGTTGTCGGCGGGGCGCCGGGTGTCGGTGCCGGGGCCGCCGTAGGGGGGCTGGTCCTCGTAGGACTGGCCGTACGGGGTGTCGTGGGGGTGGCGCGGCTGGTCGGGGACGGCGCCCAGCGGGCGGGTCTCGTCGGCGTAGCTGCGCTGGCCGATGACGGTGGGGGTGGCGAGGGTGTCCTCGGTGAGGTCGCGCGCGAGGTCCACCCGGGGGATGGTCTGGGTGGCGCCGCCGTCGTGGTCGTCGTGGCCCCGTCCGGCTTCGCGGACGGCTTGGAGGAGTCCGCCCGTGGCCGCGGCGTCGTCGCCGGGGGCGGTCTTGCCGCTCCAGACGACGGGGGCGCGGCGGCGGGTGGCTCCGGCGGCCGCGATGGCTCCGGCGGCGAGGACCGGTGCGCGGCCGGGGCCGGGGGCGTTCGCGGGCTTGGAACGCGCGCTCGGGCTCGGTGCGAGCCGCACGCGGAAGCTGGCGTGGTTGACGATGACCTGTGCGGGGTCGCACGGCACCTTGACCATGCTCAGCGCGGGCTGGTCGTCGAACCCTGACGTTCTGGTGTCCACACTCATCTAACCGAGTGATCAGTGTTTAGGACACTGCCTTGACAGCAGGGATCTGTCCGAGACCCGTCAAGATCAAGTCGCCCCGCCCGGAAAGGGCGGGGCGACACGCTCACGGGTCACTTCCCCTGAGCCGAGTGGATCAAGGGCTCACCCCGGTGGGCGACGCTCAGACGCGGCTCTGGGTGGCGCGGCGGCGGGCGGCCTCGTAGAGGACGACGCCGGCGGCGACGCCGGCGTTGAGGGACTCGGCGCCGCCGGGCATCGGGATGCGGACGAGGTAGTCGCAGTTCTCGCCGACGAGGCGGCCGAGGCCCTTGCCCTCGGAGCCGACGACGATGACGACGGGGCCGCCGAGGGCTTCGAGGTCCTGGACCTCGTGGGTGCCTTCCGCGGCGAGGCCGACGACGGTGATGCCGGCCTTCTTGTACTCCTGGAGGGCGCGGGTGAGGTTGGTGACGCGGGAGACCGGGGTGCGGGCGGCGGTGCCGGCGGAGGTCTTCCAGGCGCCGGCGGTCATGCCGGCGGCGCGGCGCTCGGGGATGACCACGCCGTGGCCGCCGAAGGCGGACACGGAGCGGACGATGGCGCCGAGGTTGCGCGGGTCGGTGACGCCGTCGAGGGCGACGATGAGGGGTTCCTCGCCGTTGTCGTAGGCGGCGTCGGTGAGGTCCTCGGGGTGCGCGTACTCGTACGGCGGGACCTGGAGGACGAGGCCCTGGTGGTTGAGCCCGTTGGTCATGCGGTCGAGCTCGGGGCGCGGGGCTTCCATCAGGTTGATGTTGCCGCGCTCGCCGGCGAGCTTGAGGGCGTCGCGGACGCGCTCGTCGTTGTCGATGAACTGCTGCACGTAGAGGGTGGTGGCGGGGACGCCGTCGCGCAGGGCCTCGAAGACGGGGTTGCGGCCGACGACCATCTCGCTGGTGCCCTTGGGGCCGCCGCGGCGGGGGGCCGGGCGGCGCTTGGCGGCCTGGCGGGCCATGGCGTTGGCGATGCGGTTCGCCTTGTGCTTCTTGCGGTCCTCCGCCTTGGGCGTGGGGCCCTTGCCTTCCAGGCCCTTGCGCCGCTGGCCACCGCTGCCGACCGTCGCGCCCTTCTTGTTGGACGTGCGGCGGTTCCTGCGCTGGCTGTTCCCGGCCATGACCTCTACCTGTTTTCGTTCGTGCTGCGATATGTACGTATGAAGAGTGTGCCGCCCGGAGGGCCGGGCGGCACAACGACGCTGGTCCGAGCGGGTCCGGTCCGGCTGTGGGCCGGGTCCGGACGGGTTCGGACCAGGTCCGGATCAGCGCGGGGCGAGCGTCCAGCGCGGGCCGGTGGGGCTGTCCTCGATGACCAGTCCGGACTGCTGGAGCTGGTCGCGGATGGCGTCGGCGGTCGCCCAGTCCTTGCGGGCCCGGGCGGACTCGCGCTGGTCGAGGACGAGGCGTACGAGGGTGTCGACGGCGCCGTGGAGTTCCTCGCCGCGGTCGGACTCGCCGGCCCACTGGGGGTCGAGCGGGTCCAGGCCGAGGACGCCGAGCATGGCCCGCACCTCGGCCAGACGGGCGATGGCCGCGTCCTTGTCGTCGGCGGCGAGCGCGCTGTTGCCCTGGCGGACGGTGGTGTGGACGATGGCGAGGGCCCCGGGCACGCCCAGGTCGTCGTCCATCGCCTCGGCGAAGGCCGGCGGCACCTCGGCGGCGGCCTCGACGGGCCCGCCCGCCTTCTCGATGACGCGCTGGCAGAAGCCCTCGATGCGCGCGAACGCGGACTCGGCCTCGCGCAGCGCGTCCTCGCTGTACTCGATCATCGAGCGGTAGTGCGGGGTGCCGAGGTAGTAGCGCAGGACGATCGGGCGCCACTGCTTGACCATCTCGGAGACGAGCACCGAGTTGCCGAGCGACTTGGACATCTTCTCGCCGGACATGGTGACCCAGGCGTTGTGCACCCAGAAGTTCGCGAACTCGTCGCCGAAGGCCTTGGCCTGGGCGATCTCGTTCTCGTGGTGCGGGAAGATCAGGTCGAGGCCGCCGCCGTGGATGTCGAAGGCGGAGCCGAGGTACTTGTGCGCCATGGCGGAGCATTCGAGGTGCCAGCCGGGGCGGCCGCGGCCCCAGGGGGTCTCCCAGGAGGGCTCGCCGGGCTTGGCGGCCTTCCACATGGCGAAGTCGCGGGAGTCGCGCTTGCCGGTCTCGCCCTCGGCGGAGGGCTGGAGGAGGTTGTCGAGCTCCTGGTTCGACAGCTCCAGGTAGCCGGGGAACGAGCGCACGTCGAAGTAGACGTTGCCGTCGGCCTCGTAGGCGTGGCCGCGCTCGATGAGGCCGCGCATCATCTCGACCATCTCGGTGACGTGGCCGGTGGCGCGGGGCTCGTAGGTGGGCGGCAGGCAGCCGAGGGCGGTGTAGCCGTCGTTGAAGGCGCGCTCGTTCTCGTAGCCGATGGACCACCAGGGGCGGCCCTGCTCGGCCGACTTGGAGATGATCTTGTCGTCGATGTCCGTGACGTTGCGGACGAAGGTGACGTCGTAGCCGCGGTAGGCGAACCAGCGGCGCATCATGTCGAAGTTGAGGCCGGAACGGATGTGCCCGATGTGCGGTGCCGCCTGCACGGTGGCACCACAGAGGTAGATCGAGACGCAGCCCGGCGTGAGCGGGGTGAAGTCGCGGATCTGCCGGGCGCTGGTGTCGTACAGGCGAATAGTCACGGCATCCAGGGTAGTGCGCCTGTGGCAGTGCCCCGCGACCGTTTGAGGTCGCGGGGACGCTTTGTTGCCGAAGAGGTGACATCCGCCGTGGGCGGCCTGACGTCCGTGCCGGCCGGCCCGTGGGGGGTATCCCGCGCTCAGTCCCGGTTCGTCCGGTAGACGAGGGCGGTGGCCAGGGCGGCGAGGCCTTCGGCGCGGCCGGTGAGGCCGAGTCCGTCGGTGGTGGTGCCGGAGACGGAGACGGGGGCGCCCGCCGCCGCCGAGAGCGCCTTCTGTGCTTCCTCGCGCCGCTTGCCGATCTTCGGGCGGACTCCGATCACCTGGATCGCGATGTTGCCGATCTCGAAGCCCTCGGCGCGGACGATCCGGGCGGCCTCCGCCAGCAGGGTGACGCCCGCGGCGCCGGACCACTCGGGGCGGGAGGTGCCGAAGTGGGCGCCGAGGTCTCCGACGCCGGCGGCGGAGAAGAGGGCGTCGCAGGCGGCGTGGGCGGCGACGTCGCCGTCGGAGTGGCCGGCGAGGCCGTCCTCCCCCTCCCACAGCAGGCCGGCGCACCACAGCTCGCGCCCGGTCTCGAAGGCGTGGACGTCGGTGCCGATGCCGACGAGCGGGATCAGGGGGGCGGCGGGCGTCCCGGCGGACTGCTCGGAACCTGCGGGGCTAGTAGGCATCGGTGGCCCTCCTGCGGGCGAGTACGGCCTCGGCGAGGACCAGGTCGAGGGGGCGGGTGACCTTGAAGGCCTCCTCGTGGCCGGGGACGACCACGACGGTGACCCCGGTGCGCTCCACCATTCCGGCGTCGTCGGTGGCGCCCTCGCCGTTGACGGCGATGGTGTCGTGCGCGTGGAGGAGGGTCTTGAGGTCGAAGCCCTGCGGGGTCTGCACGGCGCGCAGCCGGGCGCGCTCGGGGGTGCCGAGGACGGGCTCGGGCTCGCCGGGGCGGCCGGGCTCGACCTCCTTGACGGTGTCGGCCAGCGGCAGGGCGGGGACGACGGCGGGGGCGCCGTCGCGGACGGCCTCGACGACGGAGTCCACGGTCTCGACGGGGACCAGGGGGCGGGCCGCGTCGTGGACGAGGACGGAGGTGACGTCGGCCGGGAGGGCGTCCAGGCCGGCGCGCACGGACTCCTGGCGGGTCTCCCCGCCGGGGACGACGAGGACGTCGGTGCGTTCGGGCAGCGGGTGCTCGTCGAGGAGGTGGCGCACCTCGGCGGCGCCGTCGGGCGGGGCGACGACCACGACGAGGCTCACCGCGCGGGAGCGGGCCATGGCGCGGACGGCGTGGACGAGCATCGGGGTCCCGCCGAGGGCCCGCAGGGCCTTGGGGGCGCCGGGGCCGAGGCGTACCCCGCGGCCGGCGGCCGGGATCACCGCGGCGGTGCGGTGGGGGCGCGATTCGTCAGACATCAGTAGCTCCGAGCCAGGTTTGTGACTTCGGCCGACATGGGTATGGCCTGAAGGGTGCCGGGTGCGACGCCCTCGCCCCTTCCGTGACGACCGGTCGAGCCGGCTGCCCGGACCCGGCACGCCAGGTGGATTCCGTGGATACGTCCATGGACGCAGAGGCGGAAGCGGAAGCGGACGCAGACATGCCGCAGCGCCCGGCAACAGCCCTCTCGTAAGGGAGAGGGCCAGTCATCGGGCACCGCGGCACACTGTGATCACAGCGCTTGATCGAGATGCGTACGCGTCAGGACGCGAGCACCTCGTCGAGGAGGGCCTCGGCCTTGTCCTCGTTCGTGTTCTCGGCGAGCGCGAGCTCGCTCACCAGAATCTGACGCGCCTTCGCGAGCATCCGCTTCTCACCAGCGGAAAGCCCGCGCTCACGCTCACGACGCCACAGGTCACGCACCACTTCGGCGACCTTGATGACATCGCCCGAAGCGAGCTTCTCCAGATTTGCCTTGTAGCGACGAGACCAGTTCGTGGGCTCTTCTGCGTACGGTGCGCGGAGCACCTCGAAGACCCGGTCCAGCCCGTCCTGGCCGACTACGTCGCGAACACCGACGAACTCCGCATTGTCCGCAGGCACACGAACCGTCAGGTCGCCCTGGGCGACCTTGAGCACCAAGTAGGTCTTGTCCACGCCTTTGATCTGGCGAGTTTCGATGGCCTCGATCAGCGCGGCCCCGTGATGGGGATAGACCACGGTGTCGCCAACCTTGAACGTCATGTGACAGGTACCCCTTCCGTGGCTATCCAGGGTAACACGAGAACTGACTGTTATGAATGGCGTTTTCGCAGGTCAGGGCACATCTCGGGGCTTGACAACAACGACACGAACGTGCTGCGAAAGGCTTCCGGAGGGGGGTATTCGCAGGTCGGAGGCGCTGTGCGGACCGGGCGAAACGACCACGTTACACCTGGCGGACGCGGCCACCAGTGTGACGTACGTCCCGTTTTGCCGGGTTCCAGGACAGGAAACCGAAGTACTCCGTTCGACTGGCGGCCACCCGTACGGAGCGGGATCCGGCCCAATCGGGAATTGATCACGGACCGGTGTTCGAGGGAATGCCTGAATTCGATCACCGGAGGACCCTCCCGGGGGATAGCGGAATGCAAGATCGCGCACCCGTGCGGCGCCGTGCGCGCACTGCGGAGGGTCGGGTGCGGGGGCGGGGTGGCGGCTCGGTAACCTAAGCCCGCTGACACACCCTTAGGGCGGCTTTACCTCGGCCGCTCCGAGAGCCCACCGTCCCGTCCGTACGTCCTAGGAGTTGCCGCCGCCGTGAGCCGCAGCCTTCGACGCGGCGCCCTCGCCGCTTCCGCCGTAGTGTTCTCGCTCGCCTCGCTTGCCGCGTGCGGCGCGGGCAACGACGCGCAGACTCTCCAGATCAAGCCGGACAACGCCGCCGTCACCAAGGGCGACATCAAGGTCCAGAACGCCCTGGTGATCACCAAGGGCGACAAGGAGAAGAAGGGCCCGGCCTCCGTCTCGGCGACCCTCTTCAACTCCGGCACCAAGGACCAGACCCTGGACGCGATCACCCTGGCGGGTGGCAAGTCCAAGGTGACCCTCAAGGGCGCCGAGGGCTCCGGCAAGGTCACCGTGCCCGCCGGCGGCTCCGTGGTGCTCGGCGGCAAGGGCAACGCCTCCGCCGTCGTCGAGGGTGGCCGCGAGGCCGTCCAGAACGGCAACGTGCAGGAGATGACCTTCCAGCTCAGCACCGCCGGTGACGTGAAGCTGGACGCCTACGTCGTCCCGGCCAACGGCATGTACGCGGGCTACGGCCCCACCGAGGCCCCGGCCGCCGGCGCCACCCCCGCCCCCTCGGGCTCGGGCTCCGCCTCCCCGTCCGGCAGCCCCTCCGGCTCCCCCGCCCCCTCGGGCTCCGCCTCCGGCAGCCCGTCGGGCTCCCCCGCGGCCTCGCCGTCGCACAGCGCCGGCCACTGACGCCGGGCGGCGCGAGTCCGCCGCCGGGCATGAGGAAGGGGCCCCCGCCGCATCGCGGCCGGGGCCCCTTCCCGTTTCCCGCCCGGCAGGGCTTACGGCTCGAACTTGTAGCCGAGGCCGCGGACCGTGACCAGGTAGCGCGGGGCGCCCGGGTCCGGCTCGATCTTGGCGCGCAGGCGCTTGACGTGGACGTCGAGGGTCTTGGTGTCGCCGACGTAGTCCGCGCCCCATACCCGGTCGATCAGCTGCATGCGGGTCAGCACGCGGCCCGCGTTGCGCAGCAGCATCTCCAGCAGGTCGAACTCCTTGAGCGGGAGGTCCACCTTGGCCCCGCCGACGGTGACCACGTGCCGGTCCACGTCCATGCGGACGGGGCCGGCCTCCAGCGCCGCCGGGGTGACCTCCTCCGGCTCCCCGCGGCGGCGCAGGACCGCGCGGATGCGGGCGACCAGCTCGCGGGAGGAGAAGGGCTTCGTCACGTAGTCGTCGGCCCCTATCTCCAGCCCGACGACCTTGTCGATCTCGCTGTCCTTGGCCGTCACCATGATCACGGGGACGTTGGAGCGGCCTCGCAGCTGCCGGCAGACCTCGGTGCCCGGCAGGCCGGGCAGCATCAGGTCCAGGAGGACGAGGTCGGCGCCGTTGCGCTCGAACTCGTCGAGCCCGTCGGGCCCCGTCGCGGCGATCGCGACCTCGAAGCCTTCCTTGCGGAGCATGTAGGACAGGGCGTCGCTGAAGGATTCCTCATCCTCGACGACGAGCACTCGGGTCACGGAAGGACCTCCGGGGAGGGGACGACTGGTTCTGGGTCAAGCAGGGGCCGGGCGGGTTCGGGGGCCGTGGCCGGAGCCGCCCCGCCGGTGTCCGCGGCGGGCACCGCCGCCTCGGGGAGCCGCAGGGTGAACGTGGAGCCCTGGCCCTCGGAGCTCCACACCGACACCTCCCCGCCGTGCGAGGCCGCCACGTGCTTCACGATGGAGAGGCCCAGTCCGGTTCCGCCGGTGGCGCGGGAGCGGGCCGGGTCGACGCGGTAGAAGCGCTCGAAGACGCGCTCGCGGTCCTTCTCGGGGATGCCGATGCCCTGGTCGGTCACGGCTATCTCGATCAGGTCCCCGCCCGGGGCGGTCACCCGCCGGGCGGCGATCCCGACCCTGGTGCGGGCCGGGCTGTAGTTGACGGCGTTCTCGACCAGGTTGCCGAGCGCCGCGGCCAGCTGCCCCCGGTGTCCCCATACCCGCAGTTCGGCGGTGCCGCCGGCGGCCATGGTGATCTGCTTGGAGGTGGCCGTGTGCCGGCAGCGGTCGATGGCCTCCGCCACCAGCGTGTCCACCCGTACCGGCTCGGCGTCCTCCAGTGCCTCGTCGTTCTGCACCCGGGAGAGGTCGATGAGCTCCTGTACGAGGTTGATCAGGCGGGTGGCCTCGATCTGCATGCGGCCCGCGAAGCGGGTGACCGCCTCGGGGTCGTCCGAGGCGTCCATCACCGCCTCGGAGAGCAGGGAGATCGCGCCGACCGGGGTCTTCAGCTCGTGCGACACGTTCGCGACGAAGTCGCGGCGCACCGCCTCGATGCGGCGGGCCTCGGTGAGGTCCTCGACCAGCAGGAGTACGAGCCGGGAACCCAGCGGGGCGACGCGGGCGGAGACCGCGAGGGCCTCGCCGCGGCCGGTCCCGCGCCGGGGCAGGTCGAGTTCGATCTGGCGTATCTCACCGTCCCGGCGGGTGTCACGGGCCATGTGGAGCATGGGCTCCACGGCGAGCTTCCCGCCGCGGACCAGGCCCAGGGCGTAAGCCGCCGAGCTGGCCTTGACCACCGCGTCGCCCTCGTCGAGGACGACGGCGGAGGAGCGGAGTACGGAGAGCACCGTGTCCACGCCGGGCGGGAGCACCGCGTTGATGTCGGGGCGCATGGAGCTCCTCGTGGGGCGGGCTTGGTCGCGCTCGCTCCAGCGGAACGCCAGCATCGCGATCACACCGGTGCAGAGACCGGCGATCGCAGCAGCTGCGGCGACCGCCGCGTTCACGTCCATGTGTCCAGGTTAAGCAGCCCCGGCGACACTTCCACAGCCGTTCGGGTGGCAGCTCGAACACTCGTCGCCCAGAGTTCACCCTGGCGACGGTGTTGATTCATTTGTGATGCCGGAGTCGGACGCGTTGGCGGCCGAACGTGTCAACGTGGGGCACGACGGACCACACGGCAGTAGCAAGTAGCAGCAGCGAGTAGTAGGCAAGCAGGCAGGAGAAGGACACATGCGCGACGCGTACCACGAGGAACTGGACTCGATCGGAGAGAGCCTGGTCGAGATGGCCCGGCTCGTCGGTTCCGCGATCGGGCGGGCCACGACCTCCATGCTGGACGCCGACCTGAAGCTCGCCGAGAGCGTCATCGCCGCAGACCAGAAGGTCGACGACCTCCAGCACGACCTGGAGGCCCGCGCCATCGCCCTGCTGGCCCGCCAGCAGCCGGTCGCCACCGACCTGCGCATCGTCGTCACCTCGCTGCGCATGAGCGCCGACCTGGAGCGCTCCGGCGACCTGGCGCAGCACGTGGCGAAGCTGGCCCGGCTGCGGTTCCCGGACCGCGCGGTGCCGCGCGACCTGCACGCCACGATCCTGGAGATGGGGCAGCTGGCGCAGCGCCTGATGGCGAAGGCGGCCGAGGTCATCATCACGAAGGACGTCGACCTGGCCCTCCAGCTGGAGCAGGACGACGACGAGATGGACCAGCTGCACCGCACCCTCTTCCAGCACCTGATGGACGACCGCTGGAAGCACGGCATCGAGACGGCCGTGGACGTGACCCTGCTGGGCCGCTACTACGAGCGGTTCGCCGACCACGCGGTGTCGGTGGCCAAGCGCGTGGTGTACCTGGTGACGGGTGAGCACGCGGACGAGCTCCAGCAGCCGACGCAGATCGAGGGCGTCTGAGCGGCGGCTTCCGCGCCCCAGTGCGCCGTTGACGCGCCGCTGTGGCTGGGCATGAATGAGGCGAAGGCACCACGACGTCCCGTACGCCGCCTGCGAGGAGGATCCATGCCCGATTCCCCCGTCCCCATCACCCCGGAGCAGGAGCAGCCGCCCCGTCCGGAGCCCCTGCGCCTGCCCCTGCTCGCGGCCTGCGGCTGCGGCTCCGGCTGCGGCTGCGGCTGCCAGTCCGGCGCCCCCTGCCAGTGCGGGGGCTGACGGCCACCGCCGCCCGCGCAGCCCGCAGGGCCCCGTCCGATCCGTCGGACGGGGCCCTCACGCGTGAGCGGGGTGAGCCTGCGGCGGCGGGGTCAGCGGGGGCTCAGGAGGCAGAACTCGTTGTTCTCCGGGTCGGCCAGGACCGTCCAGGAGATGGCCGACGGGTCCATGCCGGCGGGGTCGGTGGCCCCCAGGGCGCGCAGCCGGTCCGCCTCCGCCCGCGGGTCCGCGCCGGAGTAGGGGGCGACGTCGAGGTGGACGCGGTTCCATCCGGTCTTGGGGTCGGGGTTGCGCAGGAACTCCAGGTAGGGGCCGACGCCGTGGGAGGAGCGCAGGGTCGCCTGCTCGTCGGTGACCGCGTGCAGCGTCCAGTCCGTCGCCGCGCTCCAGAAGCGGGCCATCTCGCGCGGGTCGGCGCAGTCGACCACCACCGCGGCGACCGGCCCGGTGTCGCCGTAGACCGGGCGGGGCTCCAGTACGCAGAACTCGTTGCCCTCGGGGTCGGCCATGACCGTCCAGGGGACGTCGCCCTGGCCCACGTCGGCGAGGGTGGCGCCGAGGTCCTTCAGGCGTGCGACCAGCTCCGCCTGGTGGGCGGCCGAGGTGGTGGCGAGGTCGAGGTGCACCCGGTTCTTGCCCGTCTTGGGCTCAGGGCGGGCGATGAGGTCGACGCAGACGGCCGCCGGGTCGGGGTAGCTGAACCCGAGGGGTTCGAGGTTGGTGACCCCGGGCCCTTCGCTGTCGATCCCCCAGCCGAGCGCCGCGGCCCAGAACCGGCCGAGCGCGGAGTCGTCGACGGCCTTCATGTTGATCTGCACGAGTCGTGTTGCCATGGCAGGGATCCTAGGGACGACCGGCCCCCGGCGATAGCGAAAATGCCCCCCGCCGGCGCCGTACGCGCAGGCGGGGGGCATGATCAGCGATCTTGCCGCGTCTTCGGGGCTTACTTCTTGCCCTGGTTCTTCACGGCCTCGATGGCGGCCGCGGCGGCCTCCGGGTCGAGGTAGGTGCCGCCCGGGTTGAGGGGCTTGAAGTCGGCGTCGAGCTCGTAGGAGAGCGGGATGCCGGTCGGGATGTTCAGGCCCGCGATGTCGGCGTCGGAGATGCCGTCGAGGTGCTTGACCAGGGCGCGCAGGGAGTTGCCGTGCGCGGCGACCAGGACGGTGCGGCCGTCGATGAGGTCCGGGACGATCGCGTCGTACCAGTACGGGAGCATGCGGACGACGACGTCCTTGAGGCACTCGGTGCGCGGGCGCAGCTCCGGCGGGATGGAGGCGTAGCGCGGGTCCTCGGACTGGGAGAACTCGGTGCCGTCCTCGAGGGCCGGCGGCGGGGTGTCGTACGAGCGGCGCCACAGCATGAACTGCTCCTCGCCGAACTCGGCGAGGGTCTGGGCCTTGTCCTTGCCCTGGAGGGCGCCGTAGTGGCGCTCGTTCAGGCGCCAGGAGCGGTGGACGGGGATCCAGTGGCGGTCGGCGGACTCCAGGGCCAGCTGCGCGGTGCGGATGGCGCGCTTCTGGAGGGAGGTGTGCACGACGTCGGGGAGCAGGCCGGCGTCCTTGAGCAGCTCACCGCCGCGGACCGCCTCCTTCTCGCCCTTCTCGTTGAGGTTGACGTCCACCCAGCCGGTGAACAGGTTCTTCGCGTTCCATTCGCTCTCGCCGTGGCGGAGGAGGATCAGCTTGTACGGTGCGTCGGCCATGCGTACGAGCCTAGTGGACGGCCGGGGGCGCTCGCGCGCGGTCCGGGGGCGGCCGCGGGACGGTCCCGGGACGGTCCCGCCGGGCCCCGATTGACGTCCGGCGTCAATTGAGTGGCGTGCGGCGGGCCCCTCTCGTAATGTGCCGGGCGGATCAGTGACACTTACACCGCCCGGGGGAATCCTTATGTCCGTTGCCCGTCTGCGCCGGTCCGCCCGGGAGAGCGTCTCGGGCCTGCCGCGCGCGTTCTGGTGGCTGTGGGCGAGCACGCTCGTCAATCGGCTCGGGGCCTTCGTCGCCACGTTCATGGCTTTGTACCTGACCCTGGAGCGGGGCTACTCGGCCTCCTTCGCGGGACTCGTGGCCGCCCTGCACGGGCTGGGCGGGGTGGTGTCCTCGCTGGTGTCGGGGGTGATGGCCGACCGGCTGGGGCGGCGTCCGACGATGCTGGTCGCGCAGGTCTCGACGGCCGGGTCGGTGGCGCTGCTGGGGTTCATGGAGCACCCGGCGGCGATCGCGGCGGTGGCGATGCTGGTCGGCATGACCTCGAACGCCTCCCGGCCGGCGGTGCAGGCGATGATGGCGGACATCGTCCGGCCGGAGGACCGGGTACGGGCCTTCGCGCTGAACTACTGGGCCATCAACCTGGGCTTCGCGGTGAGCTCGATGGCGGCGGGGCTGGTCGCCGAGTACAGCTACCTGGCCGGGTTCCTGGGCGAGGCGGCGCTGACGCTGCTGTGCGCGGTGCTGGTGTTCCTGAAGCTGCCCGAGTCGCGGCCGGAGGAGGCCGCGGGGGGCAAGGCGGACGCGGCGGGGGCCGGGGGCGGCGGGATCGGGCTGGGGACCGTGCTGCGGGACGGGCGGTTCATGGGCATCGTCGGGCTGTCGTTCCTGATCTCGGTGATCTACACGCAGGGCTCGGTGGGGCTGCCGGTGGCGATGGGCGCGGCCGGGTTCTCCCCCGGGGAGTACGGGCTGGTCATCGCGGTGAACGGGGTGCTGATCGTGGCGCTCCAGCTGCCGGTGACCCGGTTCATCGAGGACCGGGACCCGCGGCGGCTGCTGGTGGTGTCCTCGCTGCTGGTCGGCTACGGGTTCGCGCTGACGGCGTTCGCCGGGCCGCTGTGGTCGTACGCGCTGGCGGTGTGCGTGTGGACGCTGGCGGAGATCGTGAACGCGCCGACGCAGATGTCGCTGGTGGTGCGGCTGTCCCCGGTGCGGGGGCGCGGGCGGTACCAGGGGATGTACACGATGTCGTGGGCGGTCGCCTCGCTGGTGGCTCCGCTGATGTCGGGGTTCGTGATCGACCGCTGGGGCGCCGCCTGGCTGTGGGCGTCGACGGGCGTGCTGGGGACGGTGGCCGCGGGCGGGTACTGGTTCCTGATGCGGGGGCTCCCGGAGGGGTCCGGCGAGGCCGGGGCGGCCCCCGCCACGGCTACCGCCCCCTCCTCCGCCACGGCCTCCGCCGAGGCCGCGCCGGCCGGTGGTGCGGTGGTGGCCCCCGCCGAGGTGTAGGGGGCGGGCGCGCCGAGGGCGGCCGGGGTCAGGGAGCGGCCGGGCGGGTCAGGTGCTTGAAGGCGTCCAGGTTGTGGGTGGGTTCACCGCGCGACGTGCGCCATTCGTACTCGCGCCGGATCGCGCCCGCGAAACCGAGCTCCAGGAGGGTGTTGAACGCGCCGTCCGCCGCCTCCAGGACCGTGCCGAGGAGCCGGTCCAGGTCGTCCGGGGTGACCACGGACAGGGGGAGGCGCGCCGTGAGGTAGACGTCGCCGAGCGGGTCGACCGCGTACGCCATCCCGTACAGCTTGAGGTTGCGTTCCAGCAGCCAGCGGTGGACGCCGGCCTCGTTCTCGTCGGGGTGGCGGATGACGAAGGCGTTGACCGAGAGGGAGTGCCGGCCGACGCGCAGCGAGCAGGTGGTGCTCAGCTTGCGGGTGCCGGGGAGCTGGACGACGTACGTGCCGGGCTGCGGGCTCTCCCAGCTCAGCTCGGCGCCGGCCAGCGTGGACTCGATGATCGCGGCGGTGTCAGCCATGGTGGGAGCGTACGCGACGGCGGTGATCATGCATGGCCGCGGTGTACACGTCGGCGGTTCCGCTGGCGGCGGTGTCCCAGCCGAAGTGCTGGGCGTGCCGTGCGGCGGCGGCGCCCATGCGGTCCGTGAGGCCGGGTTCGTCGACGAAGCGGCGCAGGGCGCGGGCGTAGTCGACGGGGTCGTGGCCGGGGACGAGGATGCCGGTGGTCCCGTCGTCGACGGCGACGGGGAGTCCGCCGACGGCGGCGGCGAGGACGGGCGTGCCGGTGGCCTGGGCCTCGATGGCGACCAGTCCGAAGGACTCGTTGTAGGAGGGCATGACCAGCACGGACGCCGCCCGGAACCAGTCGGCGAGCCGGTCCTGGTCCACCGGCGGGTGGAAGTGGACGAGGTCGGTGATGCCGAGTTTCGCGGCGAGCTTCTGGAGTCCCTCGGGCTTGGCGAGGCCGCTGCCGCTGGGGCCGCCGACGACGGGGACGAAGAGGCGGCCGCGCAGGGCGGGGTCGCGGTCGACGAGTTCGGCGACCGCGCGGAGCAGGATGTCGGGGGCCTTGAGGGGCTGGATGCGGCCGGCGAAGAGCGGGATGACGGCGTCCTGGGGCAGGCCGAGCCGGGCGCGGGCGGCGGCGCGGCCGTCGCCGGTGGTGAAGCGGTCGAGGTTCACGCCGGGGTGGACGACGGCCACCTTGCCGGGGTCGGCCTCGTAGTACCGGACGAGTTCGTCGGCCTCTTCGGCGGTGTTCGCGATGAGCCGGTCGGCGGCGGCGACGATCTGGGTCTCGCCGATGACGCGGGCGGCGGGCTCGGGGGTGTCGCCCTCGGCGAGGGCGGCGTTCTTGACCTTGGCCATGGTGTGCATGGCGTGGACGAGGGGGACACCCCAGCGTTCGGCGGCGAGCCAGCCGACGTGGCCCGAGAGCCAGTAGTGGGAGTGGACGAGGTCGTAGTAGCCGGGGCGGTGGCCGGCCCAGGCCTGCATGACGCCGTGGGTGAAGGCGCACAGCTGGGCGGGGAGCTCCTCCTTGGCGAGTCCCTCGTAGGGGCCCGCGTCCACGTGCCGGACGAGGACGCCGGGGGCGAGCTCGACGACGGGCGGGAGGCCGCCGGTGGTGGCCCGGGTGAAGATCTCCACCTCGATGTTGATCGCGGCGAGGCGGCGGGCGAGCTCCACGATGTAGACGTTCATACCGCCGGCGTCGCCGGTGCCGGGCTGGTGCAGGGGTGAGGTGTGCACGCTGAGCATGGCCACGCGGCGGGGCTTGCGGTGGTGGCCGACGGCCGGGAGGCGCAGGCGGGGCGCGTCCTGGCGGGCGCCGCGGGCGGCGGCGATGCGGCCGCTGATGCTGCCGCCGATGCGGGACACGTACTGGCTCAAGGGAGCGGTTCCTCTCGCTCGGATGGCGCGGACGGCGGGCTGGGCGGTGTGCCGGTGGGGCGGCACGGTTGACGGCATGCGTGCGGGAGCGCGCGCGGCGCTCTGCAAGGAGTGCAACCCGGATGGCGGTCCCCCGCATTCCGGGGGCGGTGATTTTCCTGCTCGGGACGCCGGATTTTTTTGCGGGCCGGTGGCTCCGCTTACGCTCGGCGCATGGTCTCCCGCAGCACTCCGCCCGCCCCGAAGCGCCCTGTGGGCACCGTGACGCGGGGCACGACGAACCCGAACCGGCTGCGGCGCATGGACCGCTGGATCGCCGCCGCGCACGGGGCGGCGCTGCGCCGGGCGCAGGCGCCGGTGGCGGTGGACCTGGGGTACGGGGCGGCGCCCTGGACGGCGGTGGAGCTGCTGGCGCGGCTGCGGGAGGCGGCGCCCGGGGTGCGGGTGGTGGGGATCGAGATCGAGCCGGCACGGGTGGCGGGGGCGAAGCCGTACGAGCGGGAGGGGCTGAGCTTCCGGCACGGGGGCTTCGAGGTGCCGCTGGACGGCGGGGAGCGGCCCGCGCTGATCCGGGCGGCGAACGTGCTGCGGCAGTACGACGAGGAGCAGGTCGAGGCGGTCTGGGAGCGGCTGTGCGGGCGGCTGGCGCCGGAGGGGCTGCTGGTGGAGGGGACCTGCGACGAGATCGGGCGGCGGCACGTGTGGGTGGCGCTGGGGCCGGAGGGGCCGCGGACGGTGACGTTCGCGACGCGGCTGGGTTCGCTGGAGCGGCCGTCGGACCTGGCGGAGCGGCTGCCGAAGGCGCTGATCCACCGGAACGTGCCGGGTGAGGCGGTGCACGCGTTCCTGCGGGACTTCGACCGGGCGTGGGCGGCGGCCGCCCCGTACGCCTCGTACGGGGCGCGGCAGCGGTGGATCCGGACGGCGCGGGCGCTGGCGGGTGACTGGCCGCTGGCGGACGGGCCGGTGCGGTGGAGGCAGGGGGAACTGACGGTGCGCTGGGAGGCGTTGCGCCCGGCGGGGTGAAACCGGCGTGGCGGGGAACCGGGGGCGGGGGCGGCCCGTTGAGCCGTCCGGGAGGGACGCTGCGTGGCGGGTCGTGACCGGAGCGGAATCCGGAGGGTGTTGGAATCCGCCGGTTCGTGGCACCATCCCGGAGACAGTGCCAAGTTACTGATGAATAGTCAGATCTGATATCGGGTGATGCAGGTTCTGACTCGGGGCGCCTGGGGGAGCCATGGGGACCGTGAAGCGAGTGCCGTCGCGCCGTAGGGGGGCGTCCGCCCTGACGCTGCTGTGCGCGATGGCGATACTGGCGGCCCCCGGCCTCACGACGGGCGCGGCGTACGCGGTCCCGTCCCCGCCGGCCGCGCCGGCGGCGCCCGCGCCGGAGCCGGGCGCCAAGTCGCTGGAGCAGGTCCGCAAGGAGATAGACGACCTCTACCGGCAGGCCGGCAGCGCGACGGACGCCTACAACCTCGCGGAGAGCGAGACCAAGGCCCAGTCCGAGCGGATCGTCGAGATCGCCAAGCTGGTGGTGGCGGGCCAGGACCGGATCTCCACCCTGAAGGACCGCGCGGGCGCGGCGGCCCGGGCCCAGTACCGCTCGGGCGGCCTGCCGCCGGGCGCGCGCCTCGCGCTGAGCGACAGCCCGTCCTCCTTCCTCGACGGGGCGGACCGGCTGCGGCAGGGCGAGAAGGCCACCACGGACCTGCTGGCCGAACTGACGCGCACCCAGGGCGACTTGGAGCGGTACGCGAAGGACGCGGGCGCCCTCTGGCAGAAGATGGAGGACAACCGGGCCAAGAAGGAAGCCGCCAAGAAGGAGATCGAGGACAAGATCAAGGCGGCGGAGGCCCTGGAGAACAGGCTGGCGGCCGAGGAGAAGGCCCGGCTGATCCAGCTGGAGCAGGACGCGCAGTACCAGGCGCAGACGGCATGGCTGTCGTCGGGCGCGATGAAGGACGTCAAGGGCCTCGCCTCGGACGCGGGCAGGCGGGCGGTGCAGTTCGCCACCGCGCAGATAGGCAAGCCGTACGTCTGGGGCGCGGAGGGTCCGGGCTCCTACGACTGCTCCGGGCTGACCTCCCAGGCGTGGCTGGCGGCGGGGCGGCCGATCCCGCGCACCTCGCAGGAGCAGCTGCGGCTGCTGCCGAAGGTCGCGCTGAAGGACATGCGGCCCGGGGACCTGATCATCTACTTCGACGACGCGACCCACGTCGGGATGTACGTCGGGGACGGGGCGATCGTGCACGCGCCGCGGCCCGGGCGGAACGTGACGATGGCGGGCGCCGGCTCGATGCCGATCAAGGCCGTGGTCCGGCCCGACGCGTAGGCCCTGGCCGGGCGGGTCGGGGGGGTCCGGGGCGCGGCCGCCCCGGACGCCCGGGCGCCGTCTCCCGGGGGCTCCGCCCCCAGACCCCCGCGCCTCAAACTCCCCCAGCTACCGCTGGGAGGTGCCCCCTGGCGGGGCTGGAATGTGCTGCGCACATCCAGCCCGCGCGGCGCTTGAGCCCGCCGGGGTCCGGGGCTTGCCCCGGGGAACGGGTGAAGGGCGGGTAGGGGACCTCGCCCCGCGCAGCGGCCCCCGTACGCCCCGTGACAGCCGGCTCCGGCGGGGCCCGGCGGGCCGTGACGTTGGTCATCCCGGCCCGTCGGGTTTCCGCCGGGATAGGGGCATATGCCGCCGGGCCCCGCCCGGCACGGCATTCCCCCGCCCCGCCCCCGCCCGCTAGGGTCCCGGCATGAGCGCACTTCCGGGGGGAGGCAAGGAACCGGAGACGATGCCCGTACCCGTACCGCGGCAGAGGGAGACCCCTGTCACGGAGATCGGCGGCCCCGCCCCGCTGACCCTCCTCGTCGTCGAGGACGACCCGGCGGGCGGTCTCACCGTCCCCGAGATCCTCGACACCGACGGCCAGCGCATCCGGCTCCGCAGCGCCCGCAACCTCACCGAGGCCGCCCGGCTGCTCACCCCCGACGTGCACTGCGTCCTGCTCGACCTGGCCCTGCCCGGCCCCGACGAGGACGGCTTCGGCGCCCTGCGCGAGGTCCTGCGCATCGCCCCGCGCCACGCCGTGCTCGTGCTCACCGCCGAGGCCGACGCCGATCGCGCCGCAGAGGCCGTACGCGTCGGCGCCCAGGACTTCCTCTTCCGCGACGAGCTCGACGGGCGGCTCCTGAGCCGTGCGATCCGCTACGCCGTGGAGAGAAAACGAGCCGATATCGCCCAGTACAAGCTCGCAGAATCGAAACTCCGGGCCCAGGAGAACGCCCGCCTGGAACGCGGGCTGCTCCCCACGCCCCTCCTCGACGGCTCCGACCTCCGCTTCGCCGCCCGCTACCGCCCCGGCCGCAGCCGGGCCCTGCTCGGCGGCGACTTCTACGACGCGGTCCGCACCCCCGACGGCACCGTCCACGCCATGATCGGCGACGTCTGCGGCCACGGCCCCGACGAGGCGGCCCTCGGCGTCGAGCTGCGGATCGCCTGGCGGGCGCTGACCCTGGCCGGGCTGTGCGGGGACGACCTGCTGGCCACCCTCCAGGAGGTCCTGGAGGTGGAGCGGCCCTGCGAGGAGATCTTCGCGACCCTGTGCACGGTCGACATCTCCCCCGACGGCCGCCGCGCGGGCCTGTGCCTGGCCGGCCACCCGGCCCCGCTGGTCTCCCGCCCGGGCCGCCCCGCCCGACTGCTGCCGTACGAGAACAGCGGCCCGGCGCTGGGGCTGCTCCCCCGGGCCCGCTGGCCCCGCCGCCAGGTGGACCTAGGCGGCAGCTGGAGCCTGATGCTCTACACGGACGGCCTCATCGAGGGCCGGATCGGCGAGGGCCGCGAGCGACTCGGCCAGGACGGCATGGTCGACATGATCAACCGGCACCTGGAGGACGGCCTGACCGGCGAGGCCCTCCTGGAGGCGTCCGTCACCGAGGCCCGCCGCCTCAACGGCGGCGAGCTCACCGACGACGTCGCCGTGGTCCTGCTCTCCCGCGCCGCGAGGGAGAGCGTCTAGCCCCGTACGGGTCTAGCGGCCGCCGTTGTACGGGCCGTACGGGCCGTCGCTGCTGCTGCCGCCCCGGCGCCGGTTGCCGCCGCCCGAGACCTGCTTGAGGGCGGGGCGCACGTCTACGAAGAACACGATGGACGCCACCAGGCCCGCGATCTGCAGGAACAGCATCCCGAGGAAGAAGTCCACCAGGACGGTGACGCCCAGGATGACCAGCCAGAAGGTCTTGGTCTGCTTGTCCGCGGCCCGGTAGGCGTCCTCGCGCGCCGTCAGCGCGAGGACGAAGGCCACGACGGCGAGCGCCAGCATGGCGTAGCCGAGCAACGGGAGGACCCCGTTATCGAACCCCTGCATCAGCATCGTTCCGACCGCCTTCTCGCATCCAGCACTTCTGACTCCACGCTACCGCCCGAGCCGCCATCCGAAACGGGAACGAACCGGACACCCCGTGGGTGCCCGGTCCGTCCACGGGCCGGTCAGCCCTCGTCGGCGGCCCCGGCGGCCGGCTCGGCGGCGGCCTTCTTGGCGGCGCCGCGGCGCGCGGCGGGCTTCTTCGCGGCGGCCTTGTCGTCGGCGGAGGCCTCGGCGGGCGCGTCGGCGGAGGCCTCGGCCGGGGCGTCCTGGGCGGGCTCGGCGGCCCGCGCCGGCTCCGGCTTCGGCTCCGGCTCCACGGCCTCGGCGATGTCCACGAACTCGTCGGCGACCTCGCCGCGCCAGGCCCGCACGGCCTGCTCGCCGTGTTCGGCGACCTTGTCGTAGGTCTCCTTGGCCCGTACGGCGTACTCGGCGGCCACGCCGACCCCGCGCAGGGCCAGGTCCTGGGCGGTCTCGCCGAGCTTCTTCGGGTCGATCGCCCCGAAGACCTCGACGACCCGGGCCGTGACGGCCTCCTGGGCCACCTTGGCCTTCTCCTGGACGACCTTGGGGTCGGTGTCGAGCACGGCCTCGATACGGGCCGGGGCCTCGGCGCGCAGCTGCTCGATCAGGCCGGGCACCTTCCGGGCCTGCTGGAGGGCGAGGTCGGCGGTGCCGGCGGCGAAGTAGAGGGGGGTGGGGTCGGTGAGGGTCTTCTTCAGGTCATCGGCGATGGCCATGTGCGGGTCCTCCCGGATCCGGTCAGTTCTGAGGGGGCACCGCGGCGTCGGCGGCGGGGTCGTCCGACCCGTTCTCCTTGCGGAACGCGTCGTAGATCTGGAGCAGCACCTGCTTCTGCCGCTCGTTGATCGACGGGTCGGAGAGGATGACGGCCCGCGTCTCCACCTCGTCCCGGTCCCGCTCGTCGAGGATCCCGGCCTGCACGTACAGCGTCTCGGCGGAGATCCGCAGCGCCTTGGCCAGCTGCTGGAGGATGTCCGCGCTCGGCTTGCGCAGCCCGCGCTCGATCTGGCTCAGGTACGGGTTCGACACCCCCGCCGCGTCGGCCAGCTGCCGCAGCGAGAGCTGGGCCTGCCGCCGCTGCTCGCGGAGGTATTCGCCGAGGTTCCCGACGTTGAGCGATGCCATGCTCCGATCCTGCCCCACCCTGCTAACTATTGCAAGCGCTTGCTTGCAGGAGTATCTGTCCGGGCCTCCGGAGAAAGTTTTCCCCCGGGCTGTCACATCCGTGCGCGGCGGCGGGTCAGAGGGGTGTCGGACGCGAGGGAGCGGACGACGAGGAAAGCCCCCAGACAAGAGCCCCGGACAAGAGCCCGGGACACACCGCCCCGAAGGAGCCCCCGATGTCCACCACCGCCACCGTCGTCACCCTGGTCGCCGCCCTCATGGCCGGGTTCTCCGGCGTCTCGATCTTCCGCGGCGCGAAGTTCGTCACCGAGCCGCTCGTCGAGTACGGCGTCCCGAAGGGCATGTGGACCTTCCTCGGCACCGCCAAGGTCGCCGGAGCCCTCGGCCTCCTCGCCGGCTTCTTCGTCCCCGCCGTCGGGACCGCCGCCGCGATCGGCCTGGTCCTCTACTTCACCGGCGCCGTCATCACGGTCCTGCGCGCCCGCTCGTACGCGCACGTCGCCTTCCCGCTGATCTACGCGGCCCCCGCCGCCGCCGTCCTCGCCCTGGTCTGAGACCGGGGCCGGGGCCGGCGGCGGCCGGAGTCCCGGCGACCGCGAGCCCTCAGTCCTCAGTCCTCAGTCCTCAGTCCTCCAGGGACGCCAGGTCCAGCGCCCCCAGGCGCTCCGGGTCGGACAGCACGTCGATCGCGACGATCCGCCCCTCCACCACCGTGAAGGCCATGACCGACACCGCCCGGTCCTTGCGGACCACCACGACCCCCGCGGCGCCGTTGATCAGCGCCGGGCGGACGAACGGGACCAGCGAGCTGTAGGTGACCGCCTGGCCCGCCACCGTCCGGGCGCCCGTGAGCACCACGGTGAGCGCACCACCCGCCCCGCCGTCCGAACGCAGCACCACGTCCGGGTCGAGCACCGACAGCAGCGCCTCGAACCGACCGTCCCGCGCGGCCGCGAAGAACGCGTCCACCGCCTCCCGCTGGCGCGCGAGGTCCTTGTCGGGGGCCGGGGCCTGACCCTGCACCTTGCGGCGGGCCCGACTCGCCAGCTGCCGGGTCGCCGCCGAGGTCTTCTCGACCAGCGGGGCGATCTCCTCGAACGGCACCGCGAACATGTCGTGCAGGACGAACGCCAGCCGCTCCGCCGGCGACAGCGACTCCATCACCACCATCAGCGCCAGCCCCACCGAGTCGGCCAGCATCACCTCCTGCTCCGGATCGATCCGGCGCTCGGAGCGGATCAGCGGGTCCGGGATCCGCGTCTCCAGCCGCTCCATCGAATCCTCACGCCGCTGCTCGCGCGAGCGCAGCATGTTGAGGCAGATCCGCGAGATGACGGTCGTCAGCCATCCGCCGAGGTTCTCCACCTCGCTCACGTCCGTGCGCTCCAGCCGCAGCCACGTCTCCTGAACGGCGTCGTCCGCCTCGCTCAGCGAGCCGAGCATCCGGTAGGACACCGCCTTCAAATGGCCACGGTGCTCCTCGAAACGCTCCGTCAGACCGCCCAGATCGTCCACCTGTCACATTCCTTCCTCACTGCGGGTCAGGTCAGTAGACAGCACACCCCGGAGAAATCGAACGGGTTCAAGCCCGGGACGTCAACTTCCGTCCCACCGATCGGAGATGACCCTGATGACGGACACGACCGGATCCCCCCGCCCCCTCCTCGTCACCGGCGGCACCGGAACCCTCGGCAGCATCGTCGTACCGCTCCTGCGCGAGGCCGGCGTCCCCGTACGGATCCTCAGCCGGACCCCCCGCCCCACCGCCGACGGCGTCACCTGCGTACGCGGCGACCTGCTGCGGGACGAGGGGCTCGACGCCGCCCTCGACGGCGTCGAGACCGTCCTGCACCTCGCCGGCGGGCCCAAGGGCGACGACGTCGCCGCCCGCCACCTCGTGCGCGCCGCGAAGGCCGCGGGCGTGCGCCACCTCGTGCTGATCTCCGTCATCGGCGCGGACACGGTCCCCCTCGCCTGGTTCAGGACCAAGCTCGACGCCGAACGGGCCGTCTCCGGCTCCGGCCTGCCCTGGACCACGCTGCGCGCCGCCCAGTTCCACGAACTGGCCCTGACCGTCGCCGAGAAGCTGGCCCGACTGCCCGTGGTCCCGGTCCCCGGCGGGGTCCGCTGGCAGCCCGTCGACTCCCGCGAGGTCGCCGCCCGCCTCGTCGAGCTGGCCCTCGGCAAGCCCGCCGGCCTGGTCCCCGACCTCGCCGGGCCCGACGTCCACACCCTCGGCGACCTGAGCCGCGACTACCTGCGGGCGCGCGGCAAGCGCCGCCCGATGATGCCCGTCCGGATGCCCGGAAAGGCCGGCCGCGCCTACCGCGCCGGGGAGAACCTCTCCCTCGACGGCGCCATGCTGGGCGAGCGGACCTGGAAGGCCTTCCTCACCGAACGCCTCGCCTCCCGGACGGCCTGACCACGCTACGCCGCCGGCGCGCGGCCGGTCACCACGGTCGCGTGCAGCTCCTCCGAGGTGGCCGCCCGTACCGCGAGACCCCCCGCCGTCAGCGCGGACGCCATCAGCGGCGCCTGCCGGGCGCTGGTCTCGATCAGCAGGTGGCCGCCCGGGGCCAGCCAGCGCAGCGCCTGCTCCGCGATCCGGCGGTGGACGTCCAGGCCGTCCTCGCCGCCGTCGAGGGAGACCAGCGGCTCGTGCACCCGGGCCTCGGACGGCATCAGGGCGATCTCCCCGGTCGGCACGTACGGGGCGTTGACCACGAGGACGTCCACCCGCCCGCGCAGCCCCTCCGGGAGCGCCTCGTACAGGTCGCCCTCCCAGACCGCTCCCCCGTACGGGGCCACGTTGCGCCGGGCGTACGCCAGCGCCGCCGGGTCGATGTCGGCGGCGTGCAGCTCGACCCCGCCCGGCACCTGCGAGGCCACCGCCGCGCCGAGCGCGCCGACCCCGCAGCACAGGTCCAGCACCACCGCCCCGGGCCGGGCCAGCGCCACCGCCTCCCCGGCCAGGAACTCACTGCGCCGGCGCGGTACGAAGGCCCCCGCGCCCACCTCCACGCGCAGCCCGCAGAACTCGGCCCAGCCGACGACGTGTTCCAGCGGCTCCCCGGCCGCCCGGCGGGCCACCAGGGCCGCGAGCCGCGCGGCGTCGGAGGCGGCCGCGGTCAGCAGCCCGGCCTCCTCCTCCGCGAAGACGCAGCCCGCCGCGCGCAACTGCTCAACGATCGATGTCACGTACCCCATCCTCGGCTTGCTGACGACAACGGCGACGGCCGGGTCAGAAGATGTCCGGGCACCACGGCCGCCGGGCGGTGCGGAACACCGCGTCGGCGAGCGCGACCGCCCCGGGCCGCTCCTCCGTGATCCGGCCCAGCGCCGCCAGCCGCGCCGCCGACTCCTCGCCCAGGTAGAGCGAACCGAGGACGGACACGTCCAGGGCCAGGTCGGCCGGGTCCTGCGTACGGACGCAGGTGCCGGCCGACGCGTCGAGCCGGTAGCGGCCGTCCGCGAGCCCCGCCGCGTCCGCCACCTCCAGGACCAGGACCCCGGGCACCGCGTACGTACGGGCGGCCAGGGCCCGTTCGACGTCGAGCAGGCGCACCCACATGAGGTCCGCCGAGGTCACCAGCCGGGCCGCGCGCGGGTCGGGCAGCAGCAGCGGGAGGACGTCGTCGGGCGCCCGGTAGCCGGTGCGGACCTTCATCACCCAGTCGATGGAGCACAGGAACCGCCACAGGGCCCGCTCGGCCTCGGGGGTCACCGCGATCAGGTCCTTGACCGTGAGGGTGTTCTGCGGGCGCTTCTCGTCCGTCCAGTGCTCGTCGGCCGCGTACACCGCGAGACCGGCCGGCTCACCCGCCGCGTCCCGGTACACGGCGTAGAACTTGCCCTTGTAGGGGCGCGCCTGGGACTGCTCCAGCCCGGTGGCGATGTTCCACCAGCGGGTGTCGCGGCTGACCGCGCCGTGCGTGGACGCCCGCAGCCGCCCGTGCAGCCCGGGGCCGATCTCCCGGGCCTCGGAGACGTCGACCAGGTCGATGCGGCCGCCGTCGCCGGGTCCGGAGAGGCGCGGGTCGAGGCCGCTGCGCGGGACGTCGACCTCCCATTCGACGGCGGTGGTGGCGGGCCCGTAGCCGTACCGGCCGTAGATCGGGTACTCGGCGGCGATCAGCGCGGAGACGACGTCGCCGCGCTCCTTGGCCGCCGTCAGATCGGCCGCCATCATCCGGGTCAGCAGGCCCTGGCGGCGGTGGGTGGCGGTCACGCTGACGTTGGTGACGGCGCTGGAGGGGACGACCGCCCCGCCGGGGACGGTCAGTTCCTGGGCGAAGGAGCGGAAGGTCGCCACGCAGCGGCCGGTGACGGGGTCGAAGGCGCCCTGGGTGCGGTCGAGGTCCCAGTACTTGGCCCGCATGACCACGTCGGCCTCGGGCACCGGCTTCGGCTGGAGGAAACCCGTGTTCAGGGCCTGCAGCCAGTCGGCGAGTTCGGATTCGGCGATCGGCCGGATGTCAGCACTCATCCGGTCACGCTAACGGCCCTGCCGGACGGAGTCGCCCGAATTTCCGTCCGGCCGCCGGGCCCCGGACCAGCCCGCCCGTCCGGTCGCCCGCCGCGCCTCCCGCCGGGACCCGCCGCTAGGCCAGCAGGTCGTCCACCTGCGCCTCGCCCTCGCGGTAGCGCCGGGTGATCTCCGCGCTGGAGTCGTCCGCCGTCCGCTGGAGCTGCTGGCGGCGCCGCGAGACCTGCTGCTCGTAGCGGACCAGCCGGGCCATCGCCTCGTGCAGTTCGGCGTCCGTGCGGGCGTCCAGGTCCGACAGCTCGACGTCGGCCAGCATCTCGGCCGCCAGCAGCCGGAACTCCTCGCTCTGCGGGGTGCCGAGGGTGACGTGCCGGGCGGAGGCGCTGCGGCGGGACGGGGCGTCGGCGAGGATCTCCGAGAGCCGGTCCACCACCGGCGCCTCGGGGTCCGTCCGGCGGGCGAGCTCGGCGCGCAGGATGTCGATGCGGCCCTGCAGGAGTCTGCGGACGTAGCTGAGGTCGGCCTCGTCGCGCTGGGCGTCACGGCGCAGGGCGCGCAGCTCGGGCAGGCCGAGCGCGGTGGCGGGCGTGGCCGCGGGGGCGGCGGGCGTGACGGTCGTGGCCGCGGGCATGACGGTCGTGGCCGCGGGCGTGGCCGGCCCGTCGGGGTCGCCGGTGCGCTGCGCGGGCGGCCGTACCGGGGGCGCGGACGCGGTCGCGTCGCCTGCTGACGCGGGTGCAGGTGCGGAGGTACCAGAGGTGTTCATCGTTTCCTGTCCGTCCCCTCGACCGGTGCTGGGGGCACCGCCTGCAGGCATGGTGCCACTCTCCGTGGTGCGGACGCAGTCCCACGCCACCCGATCGGCCCCGGACGGGTGCACGCCTGGTACACAGGTGGTATGCGAGCAGTGGTGCAGAGGGTGGACGGCGCGAGCGTCGTCGTGGCCGGCGAGACGGTCGGCGAGATCGTCGGCGAGGGACTGTGCGTGCTGGTGGGGGTGACCCACGACGACACCCCGGAGAAGGCGGCGGTGCTGGCCCGCAAACTGTGGTCGGTGCGGATCCTGGAGGCGGAGAAGTCCTGCAGCGACGTGGACGCGCCGCTGCTGGTGATCTCGCAGTTCACGCTCTACGGGGACGCCCGCAAGGGCCGCCGCCCCACCTGGAACGCGGCCGCGCCCGGACCGGTGGCCGAGCCGCTGGTGGACGAGGTGGTGGCGCAGCTGCGGGCGCTGGGCGCGACGGTGGCGACGGGCCGGTTCGGCGCGGACATGCGGGTCTCGCTGACCAACCACGGCCCGTTCACCATCGTCATCGACGTCTAGCCGCCGCTCTCACGGCGCTACGACGACCTCCTGTGCGGCCGGGGTGGTCCCGGCCAGCAGCGGGGCGTCCACCGGAACGTTCCGCTTGACCAGCGCGAGCGCGATCGGCCCGAGCTCGTGGTGGCGCACGGCGGTGGTGATGAAGCCGAGCTGGCGGCCGTCCTCCCCGTCGGCGGCGAGCCGTACGGGCGTGCCGTGCCCCGGGAGCAGCACCTCGGAGCCGTCCAGGTGGAGGAAGACCAGGCGGCGCGGGGGCTTCCCCAGGTTGTGGACGCGGGCGACGGTCTCCTGGCCGCGGTAGCAGCCCTTCTGGAGGTGCACGGCGGTGCCGATGAGGCCGATCTCGTGCGGGATGGTGCGGTGGTCGGTCTCCAGGCCCAGGCGCGGCCGGTGCGCCTCGACGCGCAGGGCCTCGTAGGCGAGGAGTCCGGCGGCGGGCCCGTGGTCGGCGGCGAAGGCCTCCAGGGCCCCGCGTGGCAGGAACACGTCACGGCCGTACGGGGTCTCGCGGACCACGTGCTCCTTGTCGGTCTCGGCGATGGAGCCGGCCGGCAGGTGGACGACGGCGAAGTCGGCGGTGCTGTCGGCGACTTCCACGCGGTAGAAGAACTTCATCGACTCCAGGTAGGCGATCAGCTCCCCCTGGGTGCCGGGTTCCACGTGCGCCCAGGTGGTCTCGCCGTCGTCGACGAGGTGGAGCTGGTGCTCGATGTGCCCGTTGGCGGAGAGGATCAGCGCCTCGGTGGCCTGCCCGGGCGGGAGTTCCGTGACGTGCTGGGTGATCAGCAGGTGCAGCCAGGCGAGCCGGTCCTGGCCGGTGACGGTGACGACCCCGCGGTGGGACAGGTCGACGAAGCCTCGGCCGTCGGCGAGGGCGCGCTGTTCGCCGTAGAGCTCTCCGTAGTGGGCGGCGACGCCCTCGTCACGGCCTTCGGCCGCTACGGCGCCGGGAAGATGGAGCAAGGGGCTGCTGGTCATGCCACCAAGCCTACGACCCCGCCCGCGGGGCCCCAGGGCGCACCGGGGGCGCTACGCGTCGCCCGTGCCGCCGGGGGCGTCGGCCGGGGCGTCGGGCCGGTCCTCGCGGCGGCGGGCGGCGCACTGCTGGCACAGGCCGAAGATGGCGAAGTGCTTCATGTCGGTCTCGAAGCCGAAGGTGGTGCGGAGCTTCGCCGTGAAGTCGGCGGCGATGTCGAGGTCGGCCTCGATGACCTCGGTGCAGTCGCGGCAGACCAGGTGGATGTGGTGGTGCCGGTCGGCGAGGTGGTAGGTGGGGGCCCCGTGCCCGAGGTGGGCGTGCGAGACGAGTCCGAGCTCCTCCAGGAGCTCCAGCGTGCGGTAGACGGTGGAGATGTTGACGCCCGAGGCCGTCTTGCGCACTTCGGCCAGGATCTCGTCGGGGGTCGCGTGCTCCAGGGCGTCGACCGCCTCCAGCACGAGCTGGCGCTGCGGTGTCAGCCGGTATCCGCGCTGCCGCAGGTCGCTCTTCCAGTCGGTGGTCACCACCCGGCCAGTGTAAGCACGCGAAGGGGACCGCGGCCCTGCCGCGGTCCCCTTCGTACGCGTGTGTGCGGCTCAGCGGAAGAAGGCGATGCCGTCTTCCGGGAGCTCGGGGAGGTTGCGCGCCATGTCGGCGATCTCCTCCGGGGTGACGACCTTCTTCAGCTGGGCCGACATGTACGGGCGCAGCTCGACGTCGGGGGTCGCCTTCTCGCCGACCCACATCAGGTCGCTCTTGACGTAGCCGTAGAGGCGCTTGCCGCCGCTGTACGGACCGGAGGCGGCGGTGCGGGCCACCGCGTCGGTGACGAGGTCGATCTGCGGCTTCTGGTCGGCGAGCTCGCCGTACCAGACCTCGACCACGCCCTGGTCGCGGACCATGACGACCTCGACCTTGCGGTCCTTGTCGATGCGCCAGTAGCCCGACTCGGACTCCAGGGGGCGCACCTTGTTGCCCTCGGCGTCGAGCACCCAGGAGCGGGAGGTGTACTCCAGGAAGTCCCGGCCGTCGTGGCTGAAGACGACTTCCTGGCCGAAGTTGCACTTCTCCTCGCCGGGGAAGTCGAACACGCCGGCGCCTTCCCAGGTGCCGAGGAGGAAGGCGAGGGGGACGAGGCCCGGGTTCAGGTCGGACGGGATCTGGATCATGGTTGGCTGCTCAGGCGATCTGTGGGAGGGGTTCCGGGGCGGTCGGCCGGTCGGCGGTTAGCGCTGACCCTGGTACAGCTTCTTGACGGCCAGGCCGGTGAAGGCGAGGACGCCGACGCAGACCAGGACCAGCAGGGAGGTGAAGACTGCCTCAAGCACGGGGTGCTCCTCGGAGGATTCGGTGCGGTGGACGGGGCCGGTCCCCAAGCCTACTGGCCCGGGGACCGGCGCACGCTGTGAGGTGGGCCGAACCGGCCCCTGCCGGGTCAGCTCAGCAGTTGCCGCTGGAGGATCACCGCCTGGTGGAGCGGGACGGCCGCGGCCTTGCCCTTGCGGTTCTGCAGGATCAGGGCCTGGACGTCGCCCGACTGGACGCAGCCGACGCGGGTCTGCTCGTCGCCGAAGGGGACGGATTCCTGGAGGGCCGTCATGCCGGCGACGTCGGGTGCCGGCTGGGACGCGCGCGCCTTGCCCCAGTCCCCGTCGGGCTCCATTCCCTTGACCCCGTTGAGGTCCGTGCCGCAGCCCGCGAAGGTGTCCGCGAACCCCGAGGCGTGGAAGCGCAGCAGGTAGACCCGGGTGCGGGTGCCGTCCGGGGTGGTCCAGCCGCGGGCGGCGATCTGGCGCAGCCCGTTGTCGGCGAACCCCTGCTTCATCTTCTCGCGCGCGGAGGGGTCGTACTCCTCCAGGAAGGTGTCGACGGTGACCGCCGAGTCCTTCTCCAGCTTCAGCCCGGGGTCCGGGGCGGAGCCGACGGGGGCGGGCAGGAGGAGCTGGGTGAGGCCGGCGTAGTGGATGCCTTCCGGGTCGTCCACGGCGAAGGCCACCGGCGCGCCGGGCGGCAGGGCGGGCTTGGCCAGTGCCGGATACGTCCAGCGGCCGTCGCTCTTCGTGGACAGGCCCGGGACGTCGGTCCGCTTCGCCTGGATGATCCCGTACGCGGTCCCCGAGCCGGCGGCGGCGAAGACGAGGACGGCGGCGGTCCAGCGCAGGAGGGCACGCACGGCGCGGCGTTCCTTCGGCGGGGCGGGCACGGGCGCCTCGGGGGCCACCGGTGCCGGGGCCGACGGGGCCGGGTCGACGGTGGTGTTCTGCTCGGTCACACGGACTCCCCGGGGGACTTCAGGAGGGACAGCTGGTTCCTGAGAAGGCTGGTGGCCTCGGTCTTCGAGAGGCCGGCCGTCTGGGGACCGTAAGCGCGGAAGTTGACCATCACGTCGCCCTGGACGGCCACGCAGTAGAAGGAGTCGATCATGTTCTCCTTCTTCTTCTCGTCGCCCACGCTCATGCGGGTGCACTTGGCGTCCGGGTAGCCGTCCACCGTGGGCGCGTCCCGGTCGTCGCCCATGACGGCGAGCAGCTTCTTGGAGACGTCCGCGAACGCCCCCACCGCCTTCGGGTCGGCCTGCAGGAGACGGATCTCGACGATCATGCCGGTGGAGGCGTAGCTCCGGCCCGCCAGGCCCTTGAGCTTGAGGTCGGCCAGCATGTCGTCGCGCTTCTTGCGCTCCGAGCCGGACAGGCCCTTGCGGGCCTCCTTGAAGCTCTCGACCGCCTGCTCCCCGGACACGTAGAAGTCCTTCCCCTCGCCGGGGATGTCGGGACCCGGCTGGAAACCGGACGGGGCCGGCAGGAGCCTGGAGGTGAGGTCGTTGCCCGGCACCGGCGCGGGGTGCTCGGCCTCGGGCAGCTTCCCGCCCGCCTCGACCCAGTAGGCGGTCGGCGCGGTCCGGTCGGCGCCGGCGAGGGCGGAGGCCGCCCACACCCCGCCGCCCACGAGGAGGACCGCGGCCACGGTGACAGCGGAGAGGAGGACCTTCTTGCGGCGGGCCGGTGCCGGCGAGGATCCGGCCTGGGCGGGTGCCTCGGGAACCGCGTCCGGCACGGCCTGCGGCTCGGTCTGCGGCTCGGTCTGCGGATCCGACTGCGGATCCGTCCGGGGCTCGGTCACAGTCGCTCCAGCTGTCGCTTGGCCAGTTCGAGGACGTCGCCCTCGGCGATCTGCCCGCCGCGCTCGTCGGTGTAGAAGAGGTCCAGGACGACGTCGCCCCGGCGGACGAGGGCGCGCGCCTCCCGTACCGGGGCGTACCCGGGTTCCTGGGAGGTGTCCGAGTAGACCCAGACGTGGCCGAGCCCCGCGGAGACGCCGGGAACGGCGACACCGCCGTTGCCCGCGAAGTCCTTGTTGGGCATGTAGTTCGACTGCTCCCGGTGGTAGCCGTCGGCGCCGGAGTAGTCGTGGTACTGCACGAGCCGGACCTCGACGCGGACGTCGCCCTGCGTCCACGTCCGAACGGCGACGCGTCGCAGCCCGTCCCTGACGAAGTCGCGCAGGGCGCCGTTCGGCTTCTCGAAGGTCGTCGCGAGGGAGTCGAGCGTGTCGTACCCGTCGAATTCGACCTTCGCCCCGGCCGGCGCGTCGACCAGCAGCTTCGTGAGGTCGTCGTCCGTCTTGTGCCAGCGGTTGGCGTTGATCGACTTGACCGTCGTGGCGTCGTTCGGCGCCTGTGCCTTCGGCGTGTCCAGCTTCTGCTGGGCCAGGGGCGGCAGCGGCGTGGGCTCGCGGTCGTACTGGACCGCGTAGCCGGTGACCGTGCCTGCGACGGCGCCGAGGACGAGCGCGGCGGCGATCAGGGCGGTGGTGCGGCCACGGCGGCGCGGGGCGCGCGGCGGCGGCTGTTCGTGTTCCAAAGGGGTCCCCCCACAGACCTGGAGGCGCGGGAGCGTTCGCCCGCGCACATCCAAGACACCATGGGGCTCAGGGACGTTGTACGCATCCTTATTACGCTTTTATCTCGAACACGTTCAATCGCGTTCAGTCCTCGGGCGGGCGCCGCTTTCCGTCCAGTTCGTCCCACCACTCGTCGGATTTCGCGTCCCCCGACGGGTCGTCCCACCAGCGGTCGTCCGGCCCGCGCCGGTTCGCGACCATCGCCGCGACCGGCGGGATGACCATGGCGACCACGCACAGCGCGACCGCCGCCGGGACCGAGAAGAGGCGCACGAAGGACCAGGCGGAGACGAACAGGAACAGGCATCCGCCCATGAGCAGGAAGTAGGCGCGCCGACGCCGGGCGTACATACCTCCAGCGTAGGGCCGTGCCGTCCGCACACAAGGGCCCGGACGGCACGAAGGGCCGCACCCCGATCCAGTGGCGTCCAACCCCCTGGGGTGCGGCCCTCCGGCCGGTACTGCGGTGCGGTCGTGCGTCAGACCGCGATGGCGACGTCCGTCACGCCGCCGGCCTCGACGACCACGACGGCGCGGTCGGCCTGGCCGCCGGGCACGAGCGCCCGGAGCGTCCACGAGCCCTCGGCCGCGTAGAAGCGGAACTGGCCGGTCGCGGAGGTCGGGACCTCGGCGGTGAACTCGCCGGTCGAGTCCAGCAGCCGCACGTAGCCGCTGACGGGCTCGCCGTCCTTGGTCACCTGGCCCTGGATCGCCGTCTCACCGGGCTTGAGGGTCGCGAGGTCGGGCCCGCCGATCTGTGCTCCACACATGTTCTCTGTCCTGTCCTAGAGAGGTTCTGCCGCTACGAGGGGCGGGCGTCGCGTGCCCGGCCGCCGGGGTTACTTGTTGGGGCCGAGCTCGATCGGCACGCCGACGAGCGAGCCGTACTCGGTCCAGGAGCCGTCGTAGTTCTTGACGTTCTCCTGGCCCAGGAGCTCGTGCAGCACGAACCACGTGAGCGCGGAGCGCTCACCGATGCGGCAGTAGGCGATGGTGTCCTTCGCCAGGTCGACCTGCTCGGCCTCGTAGAGGGCGGTCAGCTCCTCGTCGGACTTGAAGGTGCCGTCGTCGTTGGCGTTCTTCGACCACGGGATGTTGCGGGCGCTCGGCACGTGGCCGGGGCGCTGCGACTGCTCCTGCGGGAGGTGCGCCGGGGCGAGCAGCTTGCCGGAGAACTCGTCGGGCGAGCGGACGTCGACCAGGTTCAGCGAGCCGATCGCGGAGACGACGTCGTCGCGGAAGGCGCGGATGGAGGTGTCCTGGGCCTTGGCCTTGTACTCGGTGGCCGGGCGGTTCGGGACGTCCTTGCCGTCGACCAGGTCGCGGGAGTCGAGCTCCCACTTCTTGCGGCCGCCGTCGAGGAGGCGGACGTCCTGGTGGCCGTAGAGCTTGAAGTACCAGTAGGCGTAGGACGCGAACCAGTTGTTGTTGCCGCCGTAGAGGACGACGGTGTCGTCGTTGGAGATGCCCTTGGCGGACAGGAGCTTCTCGAAGCCCTCCTGGTCCACGAAGTCGCGGCGGACCGGGTCCTGGAGGTCCTGCTTCCAGTCGATCCGGACGGCGTTCGTGATGTGGTTCTTGTCGTAGGCGGACGTGTCCTCGTCCACCTCGACGATCACGACGTCGGCGTCGTTCAGGTGGGCCTCGACCCAGTCGGCGTCTACGAGGACGTCGCTGCGGCTCATGGTGATCTCCTCCGGGGCAGTGTGCGGCGGGGCTGCGCTGGTGCTGCGATGGGGCTGGCGTTGCTGTGCGGGGCCGCTGTCGGCTGACGCTCTTCGGCCCTGCGCGGGGAGGCGTCAGGGGCAGGAGGCGGATGCGGTGCGGTCACGCGGGATGAAGGGCCGTCGGTCCGGCCGGCGGAGCGGGAGGGCTCACGCCTCACATGGAGCGACAGAGCATGGCGGCGACGCGACACAGGTCTACTGCCCGCCGCTTCGTGAGGTCCGCCTGCTGATGCTTCATGGCAAGGATCGTAGGGACGAACCGGCCGCCCTGTCACCGGCGTGTCATATGGCGAGACGGGATCGTCCGAATGCCGGGACGAGAAAGCCCCGGGAGGCCTTCTCAGGGCCTTCCGGGGCTGCTCGTGCGGCCCGTCCGCCTGCGGATCGGACCGCGCCGTCTCACGATCCGGCCAGGCTCACGTCCGTACCGGTCAGCGTGAGGTGGACGCCCGCCTCGTCCGAGGTCAGCGCGGTGAGCTTGAGACCGGCCGGGAGGCCGTCGTCGATGCGGCGGTCGAAGTCCGTCCGCTTGCGGATCAGGCTCTCGATCCCCGGTATGCCCTCGCCCGGGACGGAGTCCGCGTGCACCCGGACCGTCTTGCCGCCCGCGCCCCCCTTGCCGTCGACCAGCTCGACGGTGGAGATCACGCTGCGGGTGATCGAGCGGCCCAGGACGTCCACCGCCGCGGTGACCTTCAGCTTGCCGGGCTGGCCGCCGTACGTCAGCGTCGCGCCCGTCTGGGAGGCCTTGGTGAGGTCCTCGTACGAGATCAGCGCGGTGCCCTCGGCGCGCTTGGCGGAGCCGCCGGTGTAGTCCCCGTTCAGCTTCACCTCGTGGAAGGCGGCGTCGAGCTGGGAGAGCCGCGTCTTGCGGCCGTCGGCGGTGACCTCGACGCCCTTCAGCTTGAGGTCGACCTGCTCCAGCTCGTGGCTGAGGGCCTGGGTGAGGAAGGGGAAGCCGTGGATGTCGACCTCGGCGCTGCCGGCCAGGCCCTGGCGGGACTGGATCTTCTCGGCCAGCCGGTTCTCGGCGTAGCCGACCGCCCACCGGTCGGCCCCCACGAACAGGCCCCCCAGCACCACCACGACGATCACCACGAAACGCAGGAAACGCACGCGCCCTCCCCCAACAACTCATCGGTACGTGCGTTCTAGTGGACCATGATCGCGGTCGGAGCGCCGTGAGCGGGCTCATGGGCGGGCCTGTGAGCAGCGTCTCCCCCGACGCCGCGCGGCCCGCCCCGCTCCGCCCCGCTCCCTCAGCCGACCACCCGGCCGATCAGGTAGACGGCGGGGGCCGCCACCGCGAGCGGCAGCGCGACACCGGCCGTCATGTGGACGAACTTCGACGGGTAGTCGTACGCCGCCACGCGCAGCCCGACCAGCGCGCACACCCCGGCCACCAGGCCGACCAGCGCACCGCCCGCGTTCAGCCCGACCAGCCCGCCGACCGCGATGCCCGCGCCGGCCGCGGCGGCCAGCGAGACGCCCACGGAGGGCGCGGTCGGCAGCGGCAGGGCCCGCGCGAACACGGCGACGGCCACGGCGGCCGCCCCGGTGGTCACGGCGGCCCAGTCGGCCGCGAGGAACCCGGTGCAGGCGATGGCCAGCGCCGCGGAGGTCACCGAGGCCATCAGCCCGTACATCCGCTCGTCGGGGTCGGCGTGGCTGCGCAGCTGGAGGACCAGCGTGAGCAGCACCCACACCCCGAGGGTGCCGATGATCGCGCCGGGGCCGTACGTACCGTCCACGGCGAGGACCGCGCCGTCGGCGACGAGGGCTCCGGCGAAGGCGAGGGCGATGCCCTGGCGGGCCGGCCACATGCCGTTGAGCCGGAACCAGCCGGCCGCGGTGAGCCCCTGGAGGGCGATCAGCGGCGCGAGGAGCGCGTACGTGCCCAGCGCCGCGGCGGCGGCCAGGACCAGCCCGAGGGCGGCGGTCAGTATGGCCGACTGCGGCCCGGGATCGATGATCGGCGACCGCCCCTCGGCCCGCGCCTGAGCGGGATCGACGGCGCGCAGGGTGTTCCCCCCGAGCGTCGGCGGCGACCACTCCGCCCCGGCCCCGCCGGCACCCGCCTCGCCAGACGGCTGCGGGTCCCGCACGGGCGGGAGGTACGCGGTCTGGGCGGCGGCCGGCTCAGCGGGGGCCTGGGCGCCCGGCACGGGCGGCAGGTAGGCCGTCTGAGCGGCGGCCACGTCGGACTGCGGGTCCCGCACCGGCGGGAGGTACGCCGTCTGGGCGGCGGCCGGCTCGACGGGGGCCTGGCCGCCCGGCACGGGCGGCAGGTAGGCCGTCTGAGCGGCGGCCGGGTCCACCGGCGGCTGCGGGTCCCGCACGGGCGGGAGGTACGCCGTCTGCGCGGCGGCCGGGTCGGGCTGCGGGTCCCGTACCGGCGGGAGGTAGGCCGTCTCGGCGGCCGCCATGTCCATCGCCGGCACCGGCGGCAGGTACGCCGTCTCGGCGGCGGCCACGTCGGGCTGCGGATCCCGTACCGGCGGGAGGTAGGCCGTCTCGGCGGCGGAGGCCGCCGGGGCCGGGGTCTGGGGCTGCGGGTCGCGGAACCAGGAGTCCGGGACCGCCGGCTGCGCCTGGCCCGGGTAGGGCGACGGGTACGCGGGCGCGTCGGCCGACTCCCGTACGGGCGGCAGGTACGCCGTCTCGGCCGCCGGCGAGGCGTCCCGCCACGGCAGGCCCCCGCCCGTCCGCTGCGGCGGCTCGGGCTGCCGCACCGGCGGCAGGTACGCCGTCTCGGCGGCGGAGGCCGGCTGCGCCGGGGCCTGCGGCTCGGGGTCACGGAACCAGGAGTCCGGCACGGCCGGCTGCGGCTGCGGCTGAGCGTGCGGCTGGGCCTGCGGGTACGCGGTCCCGCCGCCGGACGAGGCGTCCGGCCACTGCACACCGCCACCCGGAGCCTGCGCCTGCGGCTGCGGCTGCGCGTCGCGGAACCACGCGTCCGGCACCGCCGGGGCCTGCGGCTGCCCCTGCCAGGCGGCGCCGCCGCCGGCGGAGGCGTCCGGCCACGGCGCACCGCCGCCGGTGCCGGTGCCGCCCGCCTGCGGCTGCCACTCGGACTGCCCCTGCGGGGCCGCCTGCCCCGGCACCGAGCCGAGCGGCGGCTGCACCGGCTGGTACCCGGTCTCCCAGGTGTCGGCCTGCCAGGTCTGCGTGCTGTACGGGTCCTGCTGCGCGGCGGCGGCCTGCTGCTGCCGGCGCTGCTGCTCCTCAGGACTCCCGGGGCTGCTCGGAGTGCTCATCGCTTCCGTTCACCCGCCCGCGAACGGCGGGAGCACCTCTACGGTGCCCCCCTCGGTCAGCAGGACGGCATCGTGCGGGCGCTTGCCCACGGGTTCGTCGTTCACGAGGAAGGAGCATCGCTGCAGGACCCGGGTCAGCTCCCCCGGGTGGCGTTCCCGCACTGCGTCGAGCGCCTCGGCCAGTGTGCGTGCCGAGTACGGCTCCTCCGCCGTCTTGGCCGCGGCCTTGGCCGCCGCCCAGTAGCGGATGGTTCCGGTTGCCACTGCAGCTCCTATCGTGTCGGGCTCCGTCGGATCTCTACCGTCGGCCTCCATGATGACGCCTCCGGCTCGTCACCCCGGCGTGCCTCCGCGCGCCGTTCGTGCGCCCGGGCGGCCCGCAGGGGGTCCACCGATCCGGTGAAACCAGGGCATACGCAGGAGGAAGGCGTGGCGCGAACCACAGAATGCGGTGCATGGCGGCCCTCGGCCCCGAAAGGGCGGGTGGGCTATTCTGACGGCGTAGAGGATCCGGGCAACGTAGCCCCCGGGTCCTTTTGTGCTTTCAGCACGTTGAACGGACCGAGAACAGTGGTATCCATCCGGACCCCAGGGCGCGGGGGCCGGACGGCATGCCAGGCAAGTCGTACGAAGCCTTACCACGCACGTCCTCGACGGGACCGAGGAGGAACCGACGTGATGGACCAGCGAAGCAAACGGGGCCACGAGCACCCGACCCGGGCAGGTGGTCGGGTATGAGTTCTCTCCTGTTGCTGACCAATGCCCTACAGCCCTCCGCGGAGGTGCTGCCCGCACTCGGACTGCTGCTGCACAACGTCCGGGTGGCGCCGGCCGAGGGACCGGCCCTGGTGGACACCCCCGGGGCGGACGTGATCCTCGTCGACGGACGCCGCGACCTGCCGCAGGTGCGGTCGCTCTGCCAGCTGCTGCGGTCCACCGGACCCGGCTGCCCCCTGATCCTCGTCGTCACGGAGGGCGGCCTCGCCGCCGTCACCGCCGACTGGGGCATCGACGACGTACTCCTCGACACCGCCGGACCGGCCGAGGTCGAGGCCCGGCTGCGGCTGGCCACCGGCCGCCAGCAGCTCGGCACCGACGACTCCCCCATGGAGATCCGCAACGGCGACCTGTCGGTCGACGAGGCGACGTACTCCGCCAAGCTCAAGGGCCGGGTCCTGGACCTGACCTTCAAGGAGTTCGAGCTCCTGAAGTACCTCGCCCAGCACCCCGGGCGGGTCTTCACCCGCGCCCAGCTCCTCCAGGAAGTCTGGGGCTACGACTACTTCGGCGGCACCCGGACGGTGGACGTCCACGTACGGCGGCTGCGCGCCAAGCTGGGCCCCGAGCACGAGTCGCTGATCGGTACCGTCCGCAACGTCGGCTACCGCTTCGTCACCCCCGAGAAGGTCGAACGGGCGGCGGCGGAGGCGGCCGCCAAGGCCGAGCGCAAGCAGGCTCCGGCCGAGGCCCCGGCCAAGGCACCCGACGAGACCCCCGCGGCCGTCCCCCATTAGGAGGAGGCCCCTGTGACCATCCACTCTCCAGGACTCCCTGCCCAGAGGTAGGTCACCCCGCGTAGACTTCCGCGCGTGGCCAAGGTGACGCGGGATGACGTTGCACGACTTGCGGGTACGTCTACCGCCGTCGTGAGCTACGTCATCAACAACGGACCCCGGCCGGTCGCCCCGGCCACGCGCGAGCGTGTCCTCGCCGCGATCAAGGACCTGGGCTACCGCCCGGACCGGGTCGCCCAGGCGATGGCGTCGCGGCGTACCGACCTCATAGGCATGATCGTCCCGGACGCCCGGCAGCCGTTCTTCGCGGAGATGGCGCACGCGGTCGAGCAGGCCGCCGCCGAGCGCGGAAAGATGGTCCTGGTCGGGAACTCCGACTACCGGGACGAGCGCGAGGTGCACTACCTGCGCGCGTTCCTGGGGATGCGGGTGTCCGGGCTGATCCTGGTCAGCCAGGGCATGAGCGAGCGCGCCGCGTCGGAGATCGAGGCCTGGGACGCGCGCATCGTGCTGCTGCACGAGCGTCCCGAGGCGATCGACGACGTGGCCGTGGTCACGGACGACATCGGCGGCGCCCAGCTGGCCACCCGGCACCTCCTGGAGCACGGGCACGAGTACGTGGCCTGCATCGGCGGCATCGAGAACACCCCGTCGGTCGGCGACCCGGTCGCCGACCACGTCGAGGGCTGGCGGCGGGCCATGCTGGAGGCCGGGCGGTCGGTCGAGGGCCGGGTCATCGAGGCCCCGTACAACCGCTACGACGCCTACCGCGTCGCCCTGGAGGTCCTGGCCCGCCCGGACCGGCCGACGGCGATCTTCTGCGCGACGGACGACCAGGCCATCGGTGTGCTGCGGGCCGCGCGCGAGCTGCGGATCGACGTGCCCGGGGAGCTGGCGGTGGCCGGCTTCGACGACGTGAAGGAGGCCGCGCTGACGGACCCGCCGCTGACGACGGTCTCCTCCGACCGCCCGGCGATGGCCCGCGCGGCGGTGGACCTCGTCCTGGACGACGCCCTGCGGGTGGCGGGGTCGCGGCGGGAACGCCTGAAGCAGTTCCCGTCGGCCCTGGTCATCCGCCGCAGCTGCGGCTGCCGCTAGCCCCTTTCAACGCGCCGCTCGCACGGCTCGGCCCTGGCGGGCTTCCCCGGCTTCGCACCGCTGCGCCGGACTCCGTCCGCCGGGGGCGGGGCCGGCGGCCGTCGCCGCTGCGCGGGGCGAGGTCCCCTACCCGCCCTTCGCCCGTTCCCCGGGCGCTGCCCGGACCCGTTGCGCTCAAACGCCGCGCGGGCTGGATTTCGCGCAGCGAAATTACAGCCCCGCCGGCGATTGAGGCGCGGGGTCCGGGGCGGAGCCCCGGGAAACGGCGAAAGGGCGGGGCGGGGAGACGGCTCCGCGCAGCGGGACCGGCGGCCGCGACCCGGCCTTATATCGGGCATACACGGTTCTGTCGGGCTTCTCAGCCGGGACTCAGGAAGCTTTCATGATCCCCGGACAGAGTCACAGACATGACCGACAGCTTCCGCCGCGAAGGCGAGTACCCGCAGGAGAACCGCCCGGCCCCGCACTCGCCCTTCGGCGAGGACTGGCAGCGCGGTCGCGACCGGCTGGCCCACGACACGATGGGCGGCGGCGCCGCCTACCCGCCGCCGCCCGCCTACCCCCCGGCCCAGCCCCAGGCCCCGGGCTGGAACGAAGCCCACCAGCCCCCGGCGACGGTCATCCAGGGCGAGACCGTCCCCGGCGGCAACGGCGCCGACGCCGGTAACAACGGCCACGGCGGCAACGGCGGCAACGGCTGGAACCAGTGGGCCGCGGCCCCCGCCGCCCCGGCCCCCGCCCCCCGCGCGAAGCGCCCCGTCGCCCTGCTCGCCGCCGTGGCCCTCGCGGCCGCCGTCGTCGGCGGCGGGACGGCCGCCGCCGTCCAGCAGTTCCTCGGGCAGAACGGCACCGGCTCCGGCGCCTTCACCGGCACCAACGTCTCGCAGTCCAGCAACGGCACCGTCTCCGGCGTGGCCGAGCAGGTCAGCCCCTCCGTCGTCCGCATCGACACCCGCACCGGCTCCGGCCAGGGCACCGGCTCCGGCATCGTCCTCACCGCCGACGGCGAGATCGTCACCAACAACCACGTCGTCAGCGGCGCCACCGAGATCCAGGTGACGATGAGCGACGGCAAGAAGTACACCGCGAAGACCGTCGGCACCGACCCCGACAAGGACCTCGCCCTGATCAAGCTCCAGGGCGCCGCCGGCCTCAAGCCCGCCAAGCTCGGCAACTCCGACGGCCTCAAGGTCGGCGACCAGGTCGTCGCCATCGGCTCCCCCGACCGCCTCACCGGCACCGTCACCAGCGGCATCGTCTCCGCGCTCGACCGCGAGGTGAACGTGCCCAAGTCCGAGGACCAGCAGCAGCGCGGCCGGCAGGGCGGCGGGGGCGGCGGCTGGCCGTTCTCGTACGACGGGCAGCAGTTCAACGGCAACACCGGCTCGAACACCACCTCCTACAAGGCGATCCAGACCGACGCCTCCCTCAACCCCGGCAACTCCGGCGGCGCCCTCGTCAACATGAACGGCGAGATCGTCGGAATGCCCTCCGCGATCTTCTCCCCCTCCAGCGACGGCTCCAGCGCCGGCAGCGTCGGCCTCGGCTTCGCCATCCCCGTCAACACCGTCAAGGCCGACCTCGACTCCCTCCGCAAGGGCGGCAGCGGCTCCGGCGGCGGCTCGGACCAGGGCAGCGGGCGCGGCGGCAGCGGCAACGGGTTCGGCATCTCGCTCTGAGAGCGACGACCCGCCGCGACGGCCCGCCGCCTTCTGACACCCTGGGACGGGACCACCCCGTCCCGCGCACCGACGACGACCACCCCTGGGGGACCAGCATGAATCCGGCCGAAGGCGACCCGCAGCGGATCCTCGTCGTCGACGACGAGCCGGCGGTGCGCGAGGCCCTGCGCCGCAGCCTCGCCTTCGAGGGGTACGACGTACGGACCGCCGTCGACGGCATCGACGCCCTCGACCAGGCCGCCTCGTACGCCCCCGAGCTGATCGTCCTCGACATCCAGATGCCCCGCATGGACGGCCTGACGGCGGCCCGCCGGCTGCGCGCGGGCGGCGCCGTCACCCCGATCCTGATGCTGACCGCCCGCGACACCGTCGGCGACCGCGTCACCGGCCTCGACGCCGGCGCCGACGACTACCTCGTCAAGCCCTTCGAGCTCGACGAGCTCTTCGCCCGCGTCCGCGCCCTGCTGCGCCGCAGCTCCTACGCCGCCCCCGCCGCCGGCCCGGCGCAGCCCGAGGACGTGCTGACCTTCGGCGACCTGCGCATGGACCTCGCCACCCGCGAGGTCACCCGCGGCGGGCGGCAGGTGGAGCTGACCCGTACCGAGTTCACGCTGCTGGAGATGTTCCTCGCGCACCCGCGCCAGGTCCTGACCCGCGAGCAGATCCTCAAGACGGTCTGGGGCTTCGACTTCGAGCCCAGCTCCAACTCCCTCGACGTGTACGTGATGTACCTGCGCCGCAAGACCGAAGGGGGCGGCGAGCCGCGCCTGGTCCACACCGTGCGCGGGGTCGGGTACGTGCTGCGCGCCGGTGAGGGCGGGCCCGAATGACGAGTCCGGCCGCCAGGTTCCGCGCCCTGCCGCTGCGCTCCCGGCTGGCGCTGCTGGTGACCGTCGCGGTGGCGGTAGCGGTCGCGGCGGTGGCCGGGGTCTCCTGGGTGATGGTGCGGGCGCAGCTGACCGACCAGCTGAACCAGTCCCTGCTGTCCACCCAGCCCGACGAGCAGGTGGTGCGGACCCTGCGCGAGGGCTGCGTGACCCGCCCGGCCGCCAGTCCGCCGAACATCGCCGAGGAGCTCGGCCCGACCGTGCAGATCGTCACCGCGGACGGTGCCCGCTGCCTGGTGAGCGGACGCAGCGACCTGCCGGTCTCCGCCGCCGACAAGGCCGTCGCGGCGGGCCTGAGCACCAAGAGCCTGCACGACGCGACGACCGCCGACGGCACCAAGATGCGCGTCTACACGATCAACAAGCGGCTCACCACCGGCGCGTCCTTCGGGGTCTCCATCGCCAAGCCGCTCGCCGACGTCGAACAGCCCCTCTCCACCCTGGCCTGGGTACTGCTGCTGGTCTCGGGCGTCGGCGTGGTCGGGGCGGGCGCGGCCGGGCTGTGGGTGGCGCGGACCGGGCTGCGGCCCGTCGACGAGCTCACCGGGGTGGTCGAGCACATCGCCCGGACCGAGGACCTCACCGTCCGGATCCCCGACGAGGGCGACGACGAGATCGCCCGCCTGTCGCGGTCGTTCAACTCCATGACCGCGGCCCTGGCCTCCTCCCAGGAGCGCCAGGCCCAGCTGATCGCGGACGCCGGGCACGAGCTGCGGACCCCGCTGACCTCGCTGCGCACCAACATCGAACTCCTCGCGCGCAGCGAGGAGACGGGCCGGGCCATCCCGCCCGAGGACCGCCGCGAGCTGCTCGCCTCGGTGAAGGCGCAGATGACGGAGCTGGCCTCGCTGATCGGGGACCTCCAGGAGCTGTCCCGCCCGGACGCGGCCCCGCACGCCCCGCTCGGGGTGGTGGCCCTGCACGAGATCGCCGGCACGGCCCTGTCCCGGGCCCGGCTGCGCGGCCCCGAGCTGCGGTTCGACGCGGAGCTGGAGCCCTGGTACGTACGGGGCGAGGCGGCCGCGCTGGAGCGGGCGGTGGTCAACCTGCTGGACAACGCCGTGAAGTTCAGCCCGCCGGGCGGCGCGGTCGAGGTGTCGCTGCGGGCGGGCGAGCTGACCGTACGGGACCACGGGCCGGGCATCCCGCCCGAGGACCTCCCGTACGTCTTCGAACGTTTCTGGCGCTCCGAGTCGGCGCGCGCCCTGCCCGGCAGCGGCCTGGGCCTGTCCATCGTGGCCCGCACGGCCGCCCGCTCGGGCGGCACGGCCGAACTCCGGGCGGCGACGGACGGCAAGGACGGCACGGAGGCCCTCCTCCGCATCCCGGGCGCCCCGACCCCACCCCCTTCGGCGGAGCCGGCGAGCCGGCAGGCGTGAGCTAGGAGGTCATCCGCCGCCTGACCTCCGACGCGAACTGCACCGCACCGCCTGCCGCGAGCCGGTCCAGGAGTCCGTGCACGTCGCGCGGCTCGCGCCGGTACCGGGCGGCCTGTTCGGCCAGCACGACCGCCACCCGCCGGGGGGCCAGGTCGAGCAGGTCCAGCAGGAGGGTGTCGGCGCTGAACACCTCGATGTCGTAGGGCCGGACGGAATCGTCCGCGAAGTCACGGAGGTTGTCCGTCACGACCGCGTGCGCCTGCCCCCGCACGGCCGCGGCGAGCACGTGGCGGTCCTTCGGATCGTTGCCCATCACCGGGATCAACTGCTCGTAGCCGACGACGCAGCTGTCGGGAAAGGCAGACGCCATGACGTCCACCAGGCGCTTGGCGTAGGCCTCGTCCTTGCGGTCCGCGATGTTGCGCCGGAGCTCCTCCAGGATGTCCGCGGACCAAAGCGGTTCGTACAGCTCCGCTTCCGCCAGCCGCAGGAGCGTGTCCCGCAGGTAGTTCGGGTAGAGAACACAGGTATCAAGCAACACACGCTGCAAGGCGCCCCCAGGGGTCAGTCGTCGTAAAGGCCGGCTTCCTCTGTCAGATCGACGAGTTCGTCCAGGCCCGAACGCCGCTTGGCGCGACGTTGCTCCCGGAACTCGATGAGATCCGCCAGTAGGACCCGGCGGTGACGGCCGGGGCGGGAGTACGACAGCTCGCCCCGGTCGAGGATCTTGACCAGGGTGGGCCTGCTGACGCCCAGGAGATCCGCGGCCTCCTGGGTCGTCAGGGTGGTGTGCACCGGGGCGACCGTGACGGCCTTTCCTTCGGACAGGGCCCGCACGACGACGAGCAGCGCCTCGTACACCTCGGCGGGCAACGCCTTGGCCGTCCCGTCGGGCCCCCACAGGACGGCGGGCTCGGCGGCCTCGGGAGCCTCATCCAGGAACGCACGCAGCTCCGCGATCTCCGCCCGGTGCTCCGGAAGGAGAGTCCGGTCCTCGGTGATACCAGCCATGTCCAGCCTCCTTCGACTACGCAATCATCGCAGAATTCGAAAGAAACGCAACACGGCGCAGACGCGTCAGTTGTGCCGGATCAGTGAGGCGACCAGGCCGGAGCGGGTGTTCGGGAAGTCCATCGGGACGATGCCGAGGCCGGTCCGGCCGGTCAGTTCGGCGCCGTCGACGAAGGCGTGGACCTGCGGGTTGAGGCGGTCGGAGTTCCAGCGCGGGGGCATGTAGGCGGCGGTGCTGGTGTAGTTCACGAAGAGCCTGCCGGGCTGGGCGACGGCCTTGCGGAAATGGTCCTCGATCCGGCCGCGCTTGGCGAAGGGCTCGGTGTTGTAGTCGTCCTGGATGTCGAAGACGCCGCCGTCGCCGTAGCGCAGGCCCGGCAGTCCGGCGTTGTCGGCGAGCAGCACCACCTTGCCGCGGGCCTGGCCGAGGACGGGCAGGGTGTCGGCGATGTGGAAGAGCGGGCGCCAGCCGCGGTGGTCGAGGTAGTCGTCGAAGACGGCGCGGAAGGTGGCGTCGCTCTCGGTGGAGTACTCCTGCTTCACCCGCATCAGCACGGTCTCCGAGGGGTGCGCGGCGAGGAAGCCGGCGCAGGCGACGAGGACGTCCCCGAACATCAGGTTCTGGAAGAACGCGGCGTGGTGGATGGCGAACGAGCCGCCCGTCACCCGGCAGCGGACGTCGAGGAACCGGATGCCGGAGTCGAGCTGCTCGGCGATCGAGGTGTTCTGGCAGGCGACGTAGAGGCCGCCCTGGCGGGCGCCCGAGTCGTGGGTGCCGGGGATGGTCATGCGCGGGAGGGGGGTGGAGTCGCCGAGGGCCGCCATCCAGTCCGGGGTGCCGAGGGTGCCGAGGGTGCCGAGGGTTCTGCCGGCGACGCCTCTCGCGGCGGCGGCCGGTGCCGTGGAGGCCGGTGCCGCTGAGCCCCGCGCGGCGGCCGGGGCGGCCGCGCCCAGTCCGAGTACGGCGGCGCCCGCCGCCAGTGCGCCGGTCAGGAAGGTCCGTCGGTCCACTGCCATGCCCGCCCCTTTGTCCGCAGTCCGGTGGTCCGGCCGTCCGGGTCGTCCGGCCGGCCGGCCGTGTGGCGGCGCGGTCCTCCGGGCGTCGGGCGTCCGGGCGGCCGGCCACCGTGGCCGGACCGGATTATGGCGTGCGGAGCGTGGGGTTACTACCCGTCGGTACGGGCGGATTCGCCGAGCAACTCGACCATGCCGCGCAGCCCTTGGGCGAGTTCCGCCCCCGTCGGCGCCTGTCCGGGGTCGGTGAGGACCTGGACCATGACCCCGCTCAGCAGGGCGATGTGCAGGGAGCCGAGGGAGCGGACGTCCTCCTCGGTGACCGCGTCCTCGGGGACCCCGCGCAGCGCCGCGGCCACCATGCGCCGGTTGCGGCGCTGCCCTTCCGCGAGGATCGCGAGCAGCTCGGGCGAGGACTGGGCGTGCACGAAGGCCTCGACCGAGGCGATCCAGAGCCAGCTCATCTCGCCGAAGTCGCGGATCTTGCGGTCCCACGTGTCGGCGTAGCGCTCCTCGGGGGTGTCGCCCTGCCCCGTGAGCCGGCCGGAGCCGGCGGCCCACTCCTCCATGGCGGCGAACAGCGCCTGGTTGAGGAGCACCTCGCGGGAGCCGAAGTGGTAGCCGATCGCGGCCATGCTCACCCGCGCCGCCGTGGCGATGTCGCGCACGGTCGTGCGCAGGTAGCCCTTCTCCTCCAGGCAGCGGCGCGCTCCGGCCAGCAGGTCCTCGCGATTTCCCATGCCGGGATCGTAGCCGGGACACGGTTTTGGGCGGTTGCCCTACACGTATGTATTGCGCGCTTGCCCAAACGCTGGCAGGCTGAAGCCACCACCGAGCAGCCACCACCGAGCAGCCGTCACCGAACAGCCATCAACGGGGAGAGCCGAACCATGCGCCACACGCTGGACATCAACGGACGCACGCTGTCGTACCTGGACTTCGACGGCACCGGCCGCCCGCTGCTCGCCCTCCACGGCGGCATGTCCGAAGCCGCCGCCTTCACCGGCCTGGCCGCCGCCCTCGGCGACGAGTGGCGGGTCATCGCCCCCGACCAGCGCGGCCACGGCGACTCCGACCGGGCCCCGGACTACCGCCGCGAGGGCTACGTCGCCGACGCCGTCGCCCTCCTCGACCACCTCGGCCTCACCGAACCGGTCGCCCTCCTCGGGTACTCCCTCGGCGGCCTCAACGCCTACCACCTGGCCGCCGCCCACCCCGACCGGATCGGCGTCCTCATCGGCGTCGACGCCAACATCGACATCACCATCCCCACCGGCCCCCAGTGGTTCGACTTCCTCGGCGCGCTCCCCTACACCGCCCCCACCCGCGAGGAGCTCCTCGCCGCCGTCGACCCGGCCGCCCTGCCCTTCGTCGCCGACGGAGTCCGCCCGGTCCCCGGCGGGGACGGCTGGCGGCTCGCCTTCCACGGCCAGGACATGCTCGACTCCATCCGCGCCTGCGACGGCGACCACTGGGACACCTGGCTCGCCAGCACCTGCCCCGCCCTGCTGATCCACGCCACCGGAAGCCAGGCGCTCCCGCAGGCCACGGCCACCGCGATGACCACCCGCCGCCCGAACACCGCCTACACCCCCCTCGACGGCGACCACTTCGTGCCGTTCACCGACCCGGAGGGCTTCCACGCCGCCGTCGCGAAGTACCTGGCCGAAACCGCCTGAGACACCCGCGATACCTGAGACACCTGAGACACCTGAGACACCTGAGACATGCGAAAGGGGCGACGGGCCTTCCGGCCCGCCGCCCCTTCCTTCCGCTCAGGTACTACTTGACGACCGTGATCCGGTTCGCCGCCGGCGGGGCGATCGGGGCCGCCGCCGTCGACTTCGCCAGGAGGGCGTTGAACGCCTCCAGGTCCGGCACGCCGATCAGCTTGTTCTTGTGGTCCTTCAGGACCGTGAAGCCGTCGCCGCCGCCCGCGAGGAACTCGTTCATCACGACCCGGTACGTCTTCGCCGGGTCGATGGCCGCGCCGTTCAGCTTCACCGAGTCCACGACGATCCGGTCAGCGCCCGACTTCGTCATGTCCAGGGTGTACGTCAGACCCTTCGAGATCTGCAGGATCTTCGGGTTCGGACCGTTGACCGGGCCGCTGACCTGCTGCTGGAGCGCCGTGATCAGCTGCGCGCCGGTCAGGTCCACCACGTTCAGCAGGTTGTTGAACGGCTGCACCGTGTACGACTCGCCGTACGTGACGACACCGTCGCCCTCGTCACCGGCCGCCTTGTACGCCAGGTCGCCACGGATGCCGCCCGGGTTCATGATGGCCAGCTGCGCCCCGCCCTTGTCGGCCGCGGAGGTCGCGTCCAGCTGGGCGTCGGCGATCAGGTCGCCGAGCGGCTTCTCCGGAGCCTCCGAGCCGCGGCCCGCGATGTCCGCGGAGATGTAGCCCATCGGACGGTTGGCGACCGGGGCCGCCAGCTTCTTCCAGCGGTCGATCAGCTCGGTCATGTCCGGGGCCTTCGGCAGGTCCCGGCTGACGACCTTGTTCACCGGCTTCGGCGACTTCACCGGCGTACGGACGATGTCCTTCGTCGCCTTGTCGTACGTCAGCGTCGTGTCCGTGAACAGCCGGCCGTACGAGGCCGCCGAGGTGACCGTACGCGGGTTGCCCGCCGGGTCCGGGATGTTGCACGAGTACGCCTGGTGGGTGTGACCCGTCACCAGCGCGTCGACCTTCGGGCTCACGTTCTTCGCGATGTCGACGATCGCACCCGAGATGCCCGCGCCGGCACCCGGCACGTTGCAGTCGTAGTTGTACGCGCCGCTCGCCGGCAGACCGCCCTCGTGGATCAGCGCCACGATCGACTTCACGCCCTGCTTGTCCAGCTCGGCGGCGTACTTGTTGATCGTCTCGACCTCGTCGCCGAACTTGAGGCCCTTCACGCCGTCGGCCGTGACGACGTCCGGCGTGCCCTCCAGGGTGACGCCGATGAAACCGATCTTCACGTCCCCCTTCTTCCAGATGAAGGTGGGCGACATCAGCGGACGCTTCGTCTTCTCGTCCGTCACGTTCGCGGCGAGGTACTTGAAGTCCGCTCCGTCGTACGTCTTGCCGTACTCGAAGCAGCCCTCGACCGGGTGGCAGCCGCCGTACTGCATGCGGCGCAGCTCGTTCTTGCCCTCGTCGAACTCGTGGTTGCCCACGCTCGTCACGTCGAGCTTCAGCTTGTTCAGCGCCTCGACGGTCGGCTCGTCGTGGAAGAGACCGGACAGCATCGGGCTGCCGCCGATCATGTCGCCGGCCGCGGCCGTGACGGAGTACTCGTGGCCCTTGCGGGCCTCGCGCAGACCCGACGCCAGGTACTCGACGCCGCCTGCGGGTATGGACTTGGTGGTGCCGTCAGCCTGCAGTTCCGCGACCGTGCCCGAGGAGCCCTGCGGGGGCTCCAGCGTGCCGTGGAAGTCGTTGAACGACAGCATCTGTACGTCGACGGTCCGGCCCTTGGCGACCGGAACGCCGCCACTCGCGGCACCGGCGGGCAGTGCGGCGGCGATCATCGCGCCCGCACCCGCGGTGAGGGCGAGGGCGCCGATGGTCAACCGGCGCGCCGTGCGGTGCCGTTGTGGCTTCGCTGACATCTGTTCCCCTTTTTGGACAGCGAGACAACTGGGAGGTGCCCGCAGCCTATGGTCAACGCGCGTAGCACCAACAGGGGGGTGAGGGTTGCGAGCTGGTTACGCGCAGCCGTCGGGCGGTTCGGGCCGCCGCGGTCGTAGGCTCGGATCATGACTGACGCAGACGTAGCGACGGCCGTCGAGCCGGGACGGCACATCGAGATCCTCGACGAACTGACGGAGGAACAGGCCGAGGCGGTCCTCGGCCTGATCCACGAGGCGGCCCGCACCGACGGCACCACCGCCGTCTCCGAACAGGGCCGCCTCCAGCTGCGCGGCGGCCCCCGCGAGGGCATCCGCCACTTCCTGGTCACCGACGAGGGACGGCTCGTCGGGTACGGGCAGCTGGAGGACACCGACCCGGTCGAGGCCCCCGCCGCCGAGCTCGTCGTCCACCCCGCGCTGCGCGGCCGCGGCCACGGACGCGCGCTGGGCACCGCCCTGCTGAACGCCTCCGGCAAGCGGATCCGGGTCTGGGCCCACGGCGGCAAGTCCGCCGCCCGCCACCTCGCGCAGGTCCTCGGCCTGACCCTCTTCCGCGAACTCCGCCAGCTGCGCCGCCCCCTGGGCCCCGGCTCGGCCCCCCTGCCCGACCCGGCGCTCCCGGCCGGGGTCACCGTACGCACCTTCGTCCCCGGCCAGGACGACACCGCCTGGCTCTCCGCCAACGCCGCCGCCTTCGCCCACCACCCGGAGCAGGGCTCCCTGACGGAGCGGGACCTCGACGACCGCATCGCGCAGCCGTGGTTCGACCCCAAGGGGTTCTTCCTCGCGGAACGGGAGGGGGAGCTGGTCGGCTTCCACTGGACGAAGGTCCACGCCGAGGAGCAGCTCGGCGAGGTCTACGTCGTCGGAGTCCGCCCGGGCGCCCAGGGCGGCGGCCTCGGCAAGGCCCTCACCGCCATCGGCCTCCACCACCTGGCGGGCACGGGCCTCCCGACGGCGATGCTCTACGTCGACGCCGACAACCCGGCGGCCCTGGCGGTGTACGAGGGGCTGGGCTTCACGACGCACGAGGTGGACCTGATGTACCGCACGGAGAGCTGAGGGGGGCTCCGGTCCCTTCCCCCTCGGCCGGGCGGTCCGCTTCGCTACGCCTGCCTTCCGCTTCCGTTGGGCGACGGTCCGGTTCGCTACGCCTGCGTTCCGCTTCCGTTGGGCGACGGTCCGGTTCGCTACGCCTGCGTTCCGCTTCCGTTGGGCGACGGGGCTCGCGCCGCGGGCCCGCCATCTCCCCCTCGAGGGGCCGGGGGCGGGTCGGTGGTTGCCCACCCGCCTCCCCGTCTGCGGGACGGTGGATGGGGGGCGGTCGCCCGCCGGGCGGTATCGATCGGGCGGGCGGTACCTCGCGGTGGCGGGGGCCTGGCGGGCCGGTCGCAGAGAAGGCTTGGGGGTTTCCCGTCAGTCCCACTGTCCTTCCGGTTCGGGCCGGCCTGTCAAGGGCGCTCCCTTCGGTCGCGTCGCTTCGCGATGGCCTTCGGC
>NZ_JBFBGN010000028.1:0-62756 GCF_040684675.1 Streptomyces sp. NPDC089915
CCGGGGCGCTCAGCCGGCGATGCCCGCCCGCTTGTACGTCCGCATCAGCAGCGCCGTCTCCGCCGACGTGACCCCGTCGAGCCCGGCGAACACCCCGCCCCGCGACCCGGCGCTGCTGGCGGCGTTCATCCGGCTGCGGGTGCTCAACCCCGAGCACACCCGGTGGCGGCGGGGGGCGGAGGCGGCGCGGATCTACGCGGCCGGGGCCGGGGACCTGAAGGTGCCGTTCGCGTACCGGGTTCCGGCGGACCACGAGGAGTGGCCGGCGGCGCTGGCCGGGTTCCCGCTCGGCCAGTGGATCGCGGACGCCCGGCGGACCTACCGGCGGGGGGCGCTGGGCCGGGAGCGGACGCGCGAGCTGGACGAGCTCGGGATGGTGTGGAGCCATTTCGACGTGGCCTTCGACGAGGGGCTCGCGGCGGCCCGCTCCTGGGCCGCCGAGCACGGGCACCTGCTGCCGCCGGTGGACGCCACCTGGCACGGGGTGCCGGTCGGGGTGTGGGTGAAGAACAACCGGGCCGCCGCCCGCCGGGAGGGGCCGGGCGCGCTGCCCCGGGAGCGCCGCGAGGCCCTGGAGGAGATCGACCCGTCCTGGTGCCCGGCCTGGGACATCGGCTGGCAGCGCGGCTTCCGGCTGACCCGGGCCCATCTGGACGCCGGCGGCCGGATCCCGTCCGGGCCGGGGCGGGTGGTGGTGCAGGGCGAGGACCTGGGGCTGTGGGTGCGGGCCCAGCGGCTGGGCTGGGAGCGGCTGGCCTTCGCGCAGCGGTGGCTGCTGGAGCACGCGCTGGGGCTGGACCCGGCCGGGGAGGACGAGCGGCCGCCGCCGCGGCGCAGCCACGCCGACGCCTGGGCCGGGCACCTGGAGGCGGCCCGGCGGTTCCACGCCCGCGAGGGGCACCTGAGGGTGCCGCGCACGCACGTGGAACGGGTCGGCGGGCGGGAGCTGCGGCTGGGCTCGTGGATCTCCAACCAGCGCTCCCGGGCGGCGGCGCTGACCCCGGAGCGGGCGGCCGCCCTGACGGCCCTGGGGATGCGCTGGCCGGCGGCAGGCTGAACCGTCTCCCCAGTGATGGAAGCCCGAGTCAGTGGTGGAAGCCCGAGCGGCTCGGGGTGGCCGGGGCGAGCTGGGGGACGGCGCGCAGGTGGGCCACGGCCCGGCGCAGGTCCTCGACGAGGAGGGCGATCTGGTCGCGGGTGACCCCGTGCCGGATCAGGACGCGCTGGATGACGGTCTCCTCGCGGTCGGCCGGGAGCGGGTACGAGGGCACCTGCCAGCCGCGCATCCGCAGCCGGTCGGACAGGTCGTAGAGGCTGAACCCGGCCCCGCCCGGGTCGGTGAGGGTGTAGGAGACGGCGGGCAGCGCCCCCCGGCCGTCGTAGAGCAGGGTGAAGGGGCCGAGGCCCTCGATCTCGCGGGCCAGGTACTGCGCGGTGTCGGCGCAGGCCTGCTGGACGCGGCGGTAGCCGGCCCGGCCCAGGCGCAGGAAGAGGTAGTACTGGGCGATGACCTCGCCGCCGGGGCGGGAGAAGTTGAGGGCGAAGGTGGGCATGTCCCCGCCGAGGTAGTCCACGTCGAAGACGAGTTCGGCGGGCAGCAGGTCGGCGGTGCGCCACACGATCCAGCCGACGCCGAGCGGCGCGAGCCCGTACTTGTGGCCGGAGGTGTTGACGGAGGCCACGCGCGGCAGCCGGAAGTCCCAGACCACGTCGGGGTGGAGGAAGGGGGCGACGAAGCCCCCGCTGGCGGCGTCGACGTGGACGGGGACGTCCCAGCCGTGCTCCTCCTGGATCCGGTCGAGGGCGGCGGCGAGTTCGGCGACGGGTTCGTAGTCGCAGGTGTAGGTGACGCCGAGGATCGCGACGACGCCGATGGTGTTCTCGTCCACGTGCGCGGCGAGCTGATGGGGGCGCAGGCCGGTGGCGCCGGGCTCCAGGGGGACCTGGCGCAGTTCCACGTCGAAGTAGCGGGCGAACTTCTCCCAGCAGATCTGGACGGGGCCGCAGACCAGGTTGGGGCGGTCGGCGGGCTTGCCCTCGGCCGTGCGGCGGGCCCGCCAGCGCCATTTGAGGGCGAGTCCGCCGAGCATGGCGGCCTCGCTGGAGCCGGTGGTGGAGCAGCCGGTGCCGGTGGTGCCGGGCGGGGCGTTCCAGAGGTCGGCCAGGATGTTGACGCAGCGGGCCTCGATCTCGGCGGTCTGCGGGTACTCGTCCTTGTCGATCATGTTCTTGTCGAGGCACTCGTTCATCAGCCGGTGCACGCCGTCGTCCGACCAGGTGGTGCAGAAGGTGGCGAGGTTCTGGGCGGCGTTGCCGTCGAGGAGGAGCTCGTTGTGGAGGAGCGAGTAGACCACCTCGGAGGACGAGTGGTCTTCCGGCATCCGGTACTTGGGGAGGACCTGGCCGCTCAGGGCGGACGCGAAGACGTCCGTGTCGGCGTCCTCGCCGTGGGTGTCCTTCGTCTGATGAAGAGCCATGTTCGGACTATATGGGGTAGAACGCTTGAAATCGGACTTCAGGGACCCTTGAGGACTGATCGGGAATGGCGGATTCCGGCATTGCTTCCGGCCGACTGCGGAGAGTGACCCCGTCCACATCCATACCGTCGGACCGCAAAACTTACCGTCAGGTAGTATGAACACCGCAGATCTTCCCGTCCGGCCCACTGGAGCCGGTCCGGACGGGAAGATCATTTAATTTGTTCTACATAGAACTTATCGGCCGATGTCCGGATTCCGGCCAACTCCCGTCCGGGCGCTGATAGTTCTTCGGCCATGAACAAGATCACCCGCCGGCAGGCCCTGGGCACCACCGCCGGCGCTCTCACCGTCCTCGGCATCGCAGGCGCCACCGCGCACGCCGCCGCCACCGACTCGCGTGCCGCCACCACCCCGGCCGGCACGGTCGACGAGGTGTACATGGGCCGCCGCATCCAGATAGCCCCCGCCGCGGGCGGCGGTCACCACGGCGGCCACCACGGCGGCGCCGGCCTGCCGACCGTCCGGATAGACGGCCGCGAGCTGCACGTCATGCAGAACGCCGACGGCACCTGGATCAGCGTGGTCAACCACTACGAGACGTACTCCGACCCGGCCTCGCTGGCGCGGGCCGCCGTCCGTGAACTCCAGGGCTCCCAGCTGGCCCCGATGCAGATGGGCGGCATGTGATGACCGTGCGCAAGAACCAGGCCACGCTGACCGCCGAGGAGAAGCGCGCCTTCACCAACGCGCTGCTCGAACTGAAGCGGACCGGCCGCTACGACCGCTTCGTGACGACCCACAACGCGTTCATCATGAGCGACACCGACTCGGGCGAGCGCGTCGGCCACCGCTCCCCCTCCTTCCTCCCGTGGCACCGCCGCTTTCTCCTCGAGTTCGAGGCGGCTCTTCAGGCGGTGGACAAGAGCGTTTCGCTCCCGTACTGGGACTGGACCGCCGACCGCACCGCCCGCTCCTCCCTCTGGGCCGGCGACTTCCTCGGCGGCACCGGGCGGGCCCGCGACGGACAGGTGATGGACGGCCCGTTCGCGTACGCGACGGGCAAGTGGGAGATCTCGGTCCGCGTGGACGGCCGCTCCTACCTGCGCCGCGCGCTCGGCGAGGGCGTCGCCGAGCTGCCGACCCGCGCCGAGGTCGACGCGGTGCTGGCGATGCCGGTCTACGACATGGCCCCCTGGAACAGCTCCTCGAACGGCTTCCGCAACAACCTGGAGGGCTGGCGCGGGGCCAACCTGCACAACCGGGTGCACGTGTGGGTCGGCGGCCAGATGGGCACCGGCGTCTCCCCGAACGACCCCGTGTTCTGGATGCACCACGCCTTCGTGGACAAGCTGTGGGCCGACTGGCAGGCGAAGAACCCGAAGTCGCCGTACCTGCCGGCCGCCGGGACCCCGAACGTCATCGACCTGCGCGACACCATGCGCCCCTGGAACGACGTGACCCCGGCCGACATGCTCGACCACCGGAAGTTCTACACCTTCGACACCGAGCCCGCCTCCGCCGCACGCCAGCGGTAGTGCAGCTCGGGGCGGCCGACCTGGCCGTACCGGGGGGCACGGTCCGCGCGGCCGGTGTCCACCAGGTGCTCCAGGTACCGGCGGGCGGTGATCCGCGAGATCCCGGCCGCCCCGGCCGCCCCCGCCGCGGTGAGCCCCTCGGACGCCGTCCGCAACAGCGCCGCGACCCGGTCCAGGGTCGGGGCGCTGAGCCCTTTGGGCAGCAGTGCGGCGGCGGGCGCGCGCAGGGCGGCGAGCGCCCGGTCGACGTCGTCCTGGCCCACGGCCTCGCCGGCCGCCGCCGCCCGGAACTCGGCGTAGCGCAGCAGCCGTTCGCGCAGGGTGGGGAAGGCGAAGGGCTTCAGCACGTACTGGACGACGCCCAGGGAGACGCTCTCGCGGACCACGGCCAGGTCCCGCGCCGAGGTCACCGCGATCACGTCGGCGGGATGCCCGGCGGCGCGCAGCCCCCGGGCGAAGCGCAGCCCGTTGCCGTCGGGCAGGGTGAGGTCGAGCAGCAGCAGGTCGACGCGGGTGCGCTCCAGCACCCGGGTGGCCTCGGCGAGGGTGTGGACGGCCGCCACGGCGGTGAACCCGGGCACCCGGCCCACGTAGAGGGCGTGGGCGTCGGCGGCGACGGGGTCGTCCTCCACGACCAGGACCCGGACGGGCGCGCTCATGCCGCACCGCCCGCGACGGGCAGCGGCAGCGGCAGGCGGGCCGTGAACGCGGCGCCGCCGGCGGGGGCGTCGCCCGCCTCCACCGCGCCGCCGTGCCGGTGGGCCACCTGGCGGACCAGGGCCAGGCCCAGCCCCCGCCCCTCCCCCTTGCCGGACCAGCCGCGCCGGAAGACGTCCACCCCCTCCGGCAGCCCGGGACCGTTGTCCGCGACCCGCAGCAGCAGCGCGTCGGCGTCCCGGCGCACGGTGACGGCGATCCGGCCGCCCGGTACCCCGGTGAGGGCGTCGAGGGCGTTGTCGACGAGGTTGCCGAGGACGGTGACGAGGTCGCGGGCGGGCGGCAGTCCCGGCCCGGCGTCGATGGCGCCGCTGTCCGGGGTGACGTGCAGTTCGATGCCGCGCTCGTGCGCCTGGGCGGCCTTGCCGAGCAGCAGGGCGACCAGCACCGGCTCGCCGACGGCGGTGACGACCTCGTCGGTCAGGGCCTGGGCCAGCTCCAGTTCGGCCGTCGCGAACTCCACCGCCTCCTCGCTGCGGCCCAGTTCGATGAGGGAGACCACGGTGTGCAGCCGGTTCGCCGCCTCGTGGGCCTGGGAGCGCAGGGCCTGGGTGAAGCCGCGTTCGTGGTCCAGTTCCCCGGTGAGGGCCTGGAGTTCGGTGTGGTCGCGCAGGGTGACCACGGTGCCGCGGCGGCCGCCGCCCGCGACCGGGGCGCTGTTGACGACGAGCACCCGGTCCGCCGTCAGGTGCACCTCGTCGACCCGGGGCCGGTCCGCGAGCAGGGCCCCGGTGAGCGGGGCGGGCAGCCCGAGGGCGTCCGCGCCGGTGCCGGTGACCTCGCCGGACAGGCCCAGGAGTTCCCGGCCCGCGTCGTTGATCAGGGTGATCCTGCGGTGGCCGTCGAGCATCAGCAGCCCCTCCCGGACCCCGTGCAGGGCCGCCTGGTGGTAGTCGTACATCCGGCTCAGCCCGGCCGCGTCCATCCCGTGGGTGTGCCGGCGCAGCCGGGCGTTGACCACGTACGTGCCCGCGCCGCCCAGCGCCAGCGCCCCGGCCGCCACCCAGGCCAGGGCGGTGAGCTGGCGGGCGAGCCGGGCGCTGACCGCGCGGACGGTGATCCCGGCGCTGACCAGGCCGACGACCGCCCCGTCCGGGCCGGCGAGCGGGGTGACCACGCGGATGGACGGGCCGAGGGTGCCGGTGTAGGTCTCGCTGAAGGTCTCGCCGCGCAGGGCCGGGGCGGTGTTGCCGAGGAAGCGCTCGCCGATGCGACGCGGGTCGGGGTGGGTCCAGCGCCGCCCGTCCGGGGCCATGATCGTCACGAAGTCCACGTCCGCGTCCGCCCGCACCCGCTCCGCGTACGGCTGGAGCGCGGCCGAGGGGTCGGTCCCGGAGCGCGCGCCCTCCCGGACGGCCTCGCGCACGGAGGGCGAGTCCGCGACGGCCCGGGCCACCGCCCCGGCCTGGCGCCGGGCGGCGTCCTCGGCCTGGTCGCGGGCGGTCGCGTACGCGAAGACGGCGCAGCCTGCGACGACCAGGGCGACCAGCAGGACCTGCATGGCGAAGAGCTGGCCGGCGAGGCTCCGGGGCGGCCGGGGGAAGCGGAACATGGCGCTCAGTGTGCACCGGGCCGTGAACTCAATGAACGCAAGGGTGACCGGGGTCACAGGGTGGGCGATGGTCTCCCGGAACGCATTCACCACCGGGAGCGAACGTGGCCGCCAGACGCGACAGAACGCACTACCTCTACATCGCGGTGATCGCCGCGGTGCTGCTCGGCATCGCCGTGGGCTTCGCCGCACCCGGCACTGCCGTCGAGCTGAAGCCGCTGGGCACCGGCTTCGTCAACCTGATCAAGATGATGATCTCGCCGGTGATCTTCTGCACGATCGTGCTGGGGATCGGCTCGGTCCGCAAGGCCGCCAAGGTGGGCGCCGTCGGCGGCCTGGCCCTCGGCTACTTCATGGTCATGTCCACGGTCGCGCTGGCCATCGGGCTCGTGGTCGGGAACCTGCTGGAGCCCGGCAGCGGGCTGCACCTGACGGAGGCCGCCCGGCACGCCGGCGAGGCCCAGGCCAAGGCGGGCGGGGCGCAGAGCACGCCGGAGTTCCTGCTCGGGATCATCCCGACCACGCTGGTGTCGGCCTTCACCGGGGGCCAGGTGCTCCAGACGCTGCTGGTGGCGCTGCTGTGCGGGTTCGCGCTCCAGGCGATGGGCCCGGCGGGCGAGCCGGTGCTGCGCGGGATCGGGCACGTGCAGAAGCTGGTGTTCCGGGTCCTGGCGATGATCATGTGGGCGGCGCCGGTGGGCGCGTTCGGGGCGATCGCGGCGGTGGTCGGGGCGACCGGGATCGACGCGCTGAAGTCCCTTGCCGTCATCATGATCGGCTTCTACACCACCTGTCTGATCTTCGTCGTCGTGGTGCTGGGCACGCTGCTGCGGCTGTGCACGGGCGTGAGCGTCTTCGCGCTGCTGCGCTATCTGGGACGGGAGTTCCTGCTGATCCTGTCCACCTCCTCCTCGGAGTCGGCGCTGCCCCGGCTGATCGCGAAGATGGAGCACCTGGGCGTCTCCCGGCCGGTCACCGGGATCACCGTGCCGACCGGCTACTCCTTCAACCTGGACGGCACGGCCATCTACCTGACGATGTCCTCGCTGTTCGTGGCGGAGGCCATGGGCAAGCCGCTGGCCCTGGGCGAGCAGATCTCCCTGCTGCTCTTCATGATCGTGGCCTCCAAGGGCGCGGCCGGGGTCACGGGGGCCGGACTGGCCACCCTGGCCGGGGGGCTCCAGTCGCACCGGCCGGAGCTGGTGGACGGGGTCGGGCTGATCGTGGGCATCGACCGGTTCATGAGCGAGGCGCGGGCGCTGACGAACTTCGCGGGCAACGCGGTGGCGACGGTCCTGATCGGCGCCTGGACCAAGGAGTTCGACCGCGAGCGGGCCGCCGAGGTCCTCGCGGGACGGCTGCCCTTCGACGAGTCCGTCCTCGTGGACGACGGGCACGGCGCGGCCCCCGCCGACCCCCCGGCCCCCCTCCCCGGCCCCTCGGCGGGCCCCAAGGACGGTGTGCCGGTCTGACCGGCCCACCCGCTGAACCCGGCCGGGCAGGGCTCGCCCCCACGGTGCCCAGCCCGGCCGGCCCCGGCCCGGCGCCCGCCCCCTCCTCGCGGCGCCGGGCCGCTCCGTACGCCGTGCGCCCGTACGCCGTGCGTCCGGATGCCGTGCGTCCGGATGCGGGCGCAAGTGCGACGAACGGCCCAGAACGCCCAACACCCTCCGCAGAAGGTCGAGTTTCGGCCAGCCGGTCTCAAGTCGGGGGCGGCAAAAAGGTACTTCCCTCCGGGGCCGCGCGTCTGACATCTTGCGTCCACCACTCGTTTCGTACGACCCGGTAGGTGCCACCAGCACCGCCGCCGGGTCATCGGAGGACGTTTTGATACCCCACATATCCAGTCGACCTCGACGTGCCCTGGTGGTGGCTGCCGCCCTGGGCGCGGCCCTCACCCTCGGAGCCCCCGCCGCACTCGCCGGCACCGCTCCCGTCGGCCCCTCGGGCTCCGCCGTCGCGGTGGCGCCCAAGGCCCCCAAGGCCTCGGCCCCGGCTTCTTCCCAGAGTGCGACCTGGGTTGCCGGCACCCGTGCCTACCTCGTGATCACCGCCCCGGGCGACAGCTCGGCGGTGCGGTCGGCCGTCACCGCCAACGGCGGCACGGTCTTCTCGTACTTCGACCAGATCGGCGTGATCGTCGCCCACTCCTCCTCGGCCTCCTTCGCCGGCGCCCTGCGCGCCGTCAGCGGGGTCCAGCAGGTCGGCGCGACCCGTACCTCGGACGTCCCCGCCGACGCCTACGACCCGGCGCTGCCCGCCAACCCGGCGCAGGCCACCACCCCGGCGGGCGAGCCCGCGCGGGCCGACATGACGCAGATCAAGGCCGACCAGGCCTGGGCCGTCAACCCCGGTTCCGCGTCGGTCAAGGTCGGCATCCTCGACACCGGTGTGGACGACCAGCACCAGGACCTGGCGCCCAACTTCAACGCGGCGGACTCCGTCTCCTGCGCCTACGGCAAGCCCGACACCCGGGCCGGCGCGTGGCGTGACGTCGACACGCACGGCACCCACGTCGCGGGCACCATCGCCGCCGCCAAGAACGGCAAGGGCGTCGTCGGCGTGGCCCCGGGCGTGAAGATCTCCGCCGTCCGCGTCGCGGAGCCGGGCAACTCGTTCTTCTTCGCCGAGAACACCATCTGCGGGTTCGTGTGGGCCGGTGACCACGGCTTCAAGGTCACCAACAACAGCTACTACACCGACCCGTGGCAGTTCAACTGCCCGGACAACATCGACCAGGCCGCCATCATCGAGGGCGTCAAGCGCGCCCAGGAGTACGCCGAGGGCAAGGGCTCGCTCCAGATCGCCGCGGCGGGCAACGAGAACTACGACCTCGCCCACAAGACGACCGACACCGCGAGCCCCAACGACTCGACGCCGGTCACCCGCACCATCACCAACGCCTGCCTGGACATCCCGACCGAGCTCCCGGGCGTGGTCACGGTCGCGGCGAACGGCACCGGCACCACCAAGGCCTCGTTCTCCAACTTCGGCCAGGGCGTCATCGACGTCGCGGCCCCCGGCCAGGACGTCTACTCCACGCTGCCGGGCGGCAAGTACGGCACCAAGAGCGGCACCTCGATGGCCACCCCGCACGTGGTGGGCGTCGCCGCGCTGATCGCCAGCGCCAACCCGGGCATCACCCCGGCGCAGATCCGCGACAAGCTGGCCGCCCAGGCCAACGACATCGCCTGCCCGGCCGACGGCCGCTGCACCGGCACCACGGCCAACAACTCCTTCTTCGGAGAGGGCCAGGTCGACGCCCTGAAGGCGGTCGGCGCCACCCCGCCCGCGGGCAAGTACTTCGAGAACACCGCGGACTTCGCCATCGCCGACAACAGCACGGTGGAGAGCCCCATCACCGTCACCGGCGTCACCGGCAACGCCCCGGCCACCCTCAAGGTCGGCGTGAACATCGTCCACACCTACATCGGTGACCTGAAGGTCGACCTGGTCGCCCCCGACGGCACCGTCTACACGGTCCACAACCGGGCCGGCGGCGGCACGGACAACATCAACCAGACCTACACCGTCAACGCCTCCTCGGAGGTCGCGAACGGCACCTGGAAGCTGCGCGTGAACGACAACGCGGGCGGCGACACCGGCAAGATCGACTCCTGGAACCTGACCTTCTAGTCGGGACCGCGAGCGGGGCCGTCCGGGAGGCAACTCCCGGACGGCCCCTTCGCGCTACCGGGTCCGCAGCACGCAGTCCCCGCACAGCCCGCCACCGGGCACCTTGTAGTAGAGGCAGCAGCTGCGCCGGACGAAGGCCACCCCGAGGCCCTCCTCGTGGACGAACTCGCCCGTGCCCGCCAGGGCCCCGCCCTCGGCCAGCAGACCGGCCGCCAGTTCCACGGCCCGCTGCCCCGGCACCCGGTCGAGCAGCACGCGCAGGGCCCCGACCAGCCCGGAGGCCGCGTTGCCGCGCAGGACCCGCTCGGAGACCCCGTACGCCCGCCGCAGCGCCCCGTCCAGCACGGCCAGGTTGCCCAGCACGGTCTCCCCGAGGTCCTCCGCCGGCAGGACGGCGGCCGGCGCGGGCAGCCACAGCCCCAGCGAGCCGCCGTCGGGCAGCCGCCACCACACCCGGTCGGGGGCCAGGTCCGGCACCCGACCGCCCAGGGCGGCGCAGCCCAGCCCCACCGACCACAGCCGCGAGACGATCCCGAACTGCGCGGTCGAGGCCGCCACCCGGCCCGGCCCGGTGCCGATCCGCCGGCCCACCTCGTCGACGTACGCGCCGAGGCGCTCCCCGTAGAGCTCCGTCAGCGGGCGGAAGCCCGGTCCGGGCGGCTCCTCGCCGCAGGGGACGGTGAAGAAGGGGCCGACGGCCTCCAGCCTGCCCAGTACGTCGTCCAGTTCCATCCCCGCATGATCGCAGGGCCCGTCGCCGCCCCGGCGCGCCGGGAGGGGGTCAGGAGAGCCCGGGCGAGGCCGTCTCGGGACTGACCCGCCCGCCGTCGACCCGGGCCTTCGCCCGCGCCCAGCGGGAGGCCGGGCCCATGGCGTACGAGGCCGCCAGCAGCAGGCCGCCGAGCAGCAGCCAGCCGGGGATCCCCCACATCAGCAGCAGCGCGGTCAGCAGCAGCGGGCCCAGGGTCCGGGCCACCGGGACACCGGTGCCGAAGAAGCCCTGGTACTGCCCGATCCGCTCGGCCGGGGCCAGCGAGAAGCCGATCTGCCAGGACCCGGCCGACTGCCGCATCTCCGCGTCGGCCTGCAGCGCGGCGCCCGCCACCAGCAGGGCGGCCGCCGCCCACCCCGAGGAGGGCAGGGCCGACACGGCGAACACCCCGCAGGACAGGGCCATGACGACGCCGGAGACCCGCAGGGCCCGCCCGGCGCTGTCGAGGTCGGTGACGGGCCGGGCCAGCCGCACCTGGAACAGCATCACGGCGAGGGTGTTCAGCACGAACAGCGCCGACACCAGCCACCCCGGGGCCTGGGTGCGCTCGGCGATCCACAGCGGGATCGCCAGGCTCAGCAGCGGCATCCGCAGCAGCAGGACGGCGTTGAGCAGGGTGACCACGGCGTACGGGCGGTCCCGGAGCACCGCCAGGCGCGGCTCCCCCGCCGCCCGGCCGGGCGCGGGCGCCACCGCGGGCAGCCCGCGCAGCACGGCGGCGCAGACCAGGAAGCTCACCGCGTCCAGGGCGAACACCACGAGGTAGGCCCGCTCGGTGCCGGCGCCGAGGGCCAGCCCGCCCAGGGCCGCGCCCAGGGCCAGCCCGGCGTTGAGGGTGGACTGGAGGTGGGCCAGCACCCCGGTGCGCTCCCCGGGGGCCACCAGGCCCGCGAGCAGGGCCTGCCGGGCGGCCGCGAGCCCGCACTGGGAGACGGCGTAGAGGACGACGGCGCACAGGAACGCCCCGAAGGAGCGGATGAACAGGAACGAGGCCACCGAGGCGGCGGTGGCCAGCGCCAGCACCACCGAGGTGCCGCGCGGCCCGCGCCGGTCGGCGAGGGCCCCCAGCGGTACCCCGGCGACCGAGCCGACCGCCCAGGCGAGGGTCAGGCCGAGGCCGATCTGGGCGGGCGAGAGGCCCACGACGCGGGTGAAGTAGAGAGCGGAGCACACGTAGTAGGCGCCGTCGCCGACGGAGTTGCTCAACTGGGCGGCGGCCAGGCGGCGGGGCGCGCCGGGCGCGGGCAGGAACCGTATCGTCACCGGTCCATTGGATCACCGCGGCGGCCCGCCGGAGTGGGCCGATCGGCAGTCTGTCAGGTGGGCCACTTCACCACCCGCACGACCCCGCGCGGCGGCGGTGCCCCGAGGCTCCCCTCAGAGGCCGCCGAGGAACTCCAGCAGCGCCCGGTTGAACTCCTCCGGCCGCTCCACGCCCGGCAGGTGCCCGGCCCGCTCGATCACCTCCAGCCGCGCGTGCGGCACCAGGGCGCAGAGGGCCTCGGCCTCGGCGACCGGGGTGTAGACGTCGTCGGCGCCCACCAGCACCAGGCAGGGCACCTCCGCGGGCAGGGCGGCGAGCACGGGCCGGTAGTCCGGCCGCTCGGCGCGGCCGCGCAGCGCGGCGGCGGCGCCGCGCGGGTCGGTGGCCCGCATCATGGCGCTGACCCGGGCGGCTGCCTCCGGCTGGCCGGTGACGTTGTAGGGCGCCAGCATCTTGTCAATGACTTCTTCGGCGTACGGACCCATCCCCTCCGCGAGGAGCCGCTCGGCGGTCGCCCGGCGGAACTCTGCGCCCTCGCGGGTCTCCGGAACGGGGGAGGTGTCGGAGAGGACGAGGGCCCTCACGAGCCCCGGGTGGCGCAACCTGGTCTCCATCGCGATCTGCCCGCCCATGGACACTCCCCCGACGACCGCCTGTTCGATATCCAGGTCCCGCAGGAGCCCCGCCAGGTCGTCGGCGAACGCGGCGAGCGGGGTCTTCTCCTCCGTCGCCGGGCTGTCCCCGTATCCCCGCAGGTCAGGGGCGATGACGCGGTAGCCGGCGGCGGCCAGGGCGGCCGCCTGCGGGGCCCACATCGACCGGTTGAACGGGTGTCCGTGGATCAGGATCACGGGCTCGCCGGCCGCCGGTCCAAAGTCATCGAAAACACACTTTGCGCCATTGCCAAATTGGGGGTTCATGAGAGGACCCTAAGGGGCTACATTGAGCCACTCGCGTTCACCTGACAGCCCGTTGCCTTTCACCCGCGTTTTGCGCGGGGGGTGACGTCAGGGACGCAGACTGTGCAACCACCCCACCGCCCAGAAGGACCGAAGGCTCCGTGCCCGTACCCGTACTCCTCGCCGGCCGCTCCGTGCGGCTCGAGCCCCTCGCCCCCCACCACACCGAGGCCCTGGCCGTGGCCGGGGCCGAGGATCGTACGACTTACGCCTTCACTCCCGTGCCGCACGGGTTGCAGGCGTCCCACGAGTACATCGACCGCGCCCTCTCCGATCAGGCAGCGGGTCGATCCCTTGCGTTCGCCGTGGTCAGAGCCTCTGACGGGCGGGTTGTCGGGTCGACCCGGTTCCTGGAACTCGACTACTGGCAGGGGCCGCTCGTCTGGCCCGCCGTGCCCGGCGTCCCCTTCGGGGATCCGGCGACGGCGATCCCCGACGCGGCCGAGATCGGGAACACCTGGCTGTCCCCGGCCGCCCAGGGCACCGGCATCAACACCGAGGCCAAGCTGCTCATGCTGCGCCACGCCTTCGAGACCTGGGGCGTGCGCCGCATCTCGCTGCGGGCGGACGCCCGCAACGGGCGCTCGCGGGCCGCGATGGAACGTCTCGGCTTCACCTGCGAGGGGGTCCGCCGGGCCCATTCGCGGGGGCTGGACGGCGCGGTGCGCAGCACGGCCTTCTACTCGATCCTCGACGAGGAGTGGCCGACGGTCCGCTCGATCATCGAACTGCGCATGTCGGCGGCCGCGCCCCGCCGCCGCCGGCGCAAGACGCTGATTCCGGCGTAACGGTCCTGCGGGCTCCCGCCCGCCCGGATCCGCGTCCCGCCGCGCCCCGCGCGGCGGGACTCCCCGGCCCTCGTTCCCGCCCTCCCCGGCCGCTCAGCCGAGGAAGGCCGGGGCGAGGGCCGAGGCCGTCACCCGGGACGCCGCGCCGCTGCCGTCGGCCGGTACGGAGTACAGGTCGGCGCCGAAGTCCCCGGGCAGCGAGTAGACGACGGTCCCGTCGTCGGTCCACACCACCTGGTCGTCCACGCTGCGCTCCTCGGCGAGCGGGGTCTCCTTCATGGAGGCGAGGTCCAGCACGTAGAGCCGCCAGGGGGCGTCCTCGGGCAGTCCCGGCACCCGCTTCTTGAACACCAGCCGGGTCCCGTCCGGGGAGAGCGAGGGGCACTCCAGGTTGTCGCGCAGGACGGTCACCGTGCGCTCGGTGAGGTCGCCGCGGACCAGGTGGGTGCGGCCGCCGGTGGCCAGCGTCGCGTAGAAGGTCCGCTCGTCGGCGGCGAAGGTGACCCCCCAGAAGTTGACGTCCGCGTTCCGGTAGGTCTTCCCGTCCATGAGGACCGTGAAGTCCTCCAGGGAGGCGTCGTACCTCCCGGTGCGCAGGTCGAGCAGGGAGGTGCGGGTGGAGAAGTTCGTGCCCGCGTACGAGTCCCCGCCGACGAAGACCGTCCAGGCGACCAGGTGCCCGCCCGGCGAGACCCGGGCGCGGGTGGGGATCCCGGCGAGGGGGCGGGAGGCGACCTCCTTGAGGCCGGCGTCGAGGACGACCGCCCGGTAGCTCTCCTGGACCCCGCCCTTGTCCGACCGGAGGCAGATCCCGGTGCCGGCGGCCGCGAAGAAGCGCAGGCACTTGACCCCGGAGGAGGTGCGGGGGCCGTCGGGGGCCGCGGCCGGGACGGAGGCGAGCTCGTCGCGGTGCGGACCCCAGGCCATGTTCCGGAAGACCATCCGCCGGCCCCCGTCGCCCGGGGCGAGGGAGACCGCGCCGGGGGTGATCTGCGGGCCGCCGGGCCGGGCCTGGTCCTTCTCGTCGGCCCGCGACCCGGCCCGGGCCACGGCGATCACGCCGACGGCGGCGAGCAGGACGACGGCGCAGACCAGGATCAGGATCCGGCGCTGGAGGGTCATGTGGGGGCCTTCGGTCTTTCTCGTGTGGGGACGCGGTGGTGCGGGCGGCGGCCGGGGGTCAGGTCCCGTCGGGCCTCAGCCGGGCGCAGCCGGCGACGGCGAGGGCGAGCAGGACGGCGGCCACCGCGAGGGCGGGCCGGGGGCCCCAGACGGTCCAGGCGGCGCCGAAGCCCAGCGAGGCGGCGAACCGGGCGAGGGCCTGGCCGGTCTGGACGAGGGCGAGCCCGCCGCCCCGGTGCTCCTCGGGCACGGCTCCGGCGGCCTCGGCCATCAGCACGCCGTCGGTGGCGGCGTAGAAGGCGCCGTGCAGCAGGAGGACCGCGTACGGCAGGGCCGGGTGGGCGGCGCCGGTGAGGAGCAGTCCGTACGCGAGCAGCAGCGCGACGTGGCCGCCGAGGAAGACCCCGCGGCGGCCGACGCGGTCGGCGAGGCGGCCGAGCGGCATCGCCAGCAGGAAGAAGGCCGCGGCGGTGCCGAGCGGCAGCAGGGCGAACCAGCGGTCGGCGATCCCGGTGGCCTTCTGCAGCAGCAGGAAGACGAAGGCGTCGCTGACGGTGCACAGCCCCAGCAGCAGGGCGCACAGGGCCGTGCGGCGCAGGTCCCGGCGGCGCAGCAGGCCGAGGGAGGCCCGCAGCGAGACGGGGGCGGCGTCGGGTGCGGGGGCCGTGCGGCGGCCGGGGACGAAGAGCACGAGCACCAGTACGCCGAGGGCGGCCACGCAGGCGCTGACGGTGAAGACGGCGTCGTATCCGTCGGCGGCGCCGCGCAGGATCAGGAAGGCCAGGAGCGGTCCGATGAGCGCGCCGGCGGTGTCCATGGCCCGGTGCACGCCGAAGGCCCGGCCGCGCTCCTCGGGGGCGGCGGCCAGGGAGATGAGCGCGTCGCGCGGGGCGGTGCGCAGCCCCTTGCCGGTGCGGTCCAGGGCGAGGACGGCGCCGATGGCGGGGAGGGTGTGGGCGAGCAGCAGCAGCGGCTTGCACAGGGCGGAGAGGCCGTAGCCGATGCCGGCGAGCGCCTTGTGCCGGCCGAGCCGGTCGCCGAGGTGGCCGCCGGTGAGGCGGACCAGGGCGCTGACGCCGTTGTAGACCCCGTCGAGGAGGCCGAAGCCGAGCGGGGTGAGCCCGAGTCCGGCGACGAGGTAGAGCGGGAGCACGGCCGTGACCATCTCCGACGAGACGTCGGTGATCAGGCTGACCGTGCCCAGGGCGAGCACCGTGGGGGCGAGGGCGGCGCGCCGCCCCGGGCTGGTGCCCGGGGCGACGGCCTGCGTCTCGGGGGCCACGGCGGGCGCGGGGGTACCGCGACTGTCCGCGACGTACATGGTCAGGAAGCCCAGATCCCCGTGATGTCCTTGGCGGTGGCGGCGTTCCCGGCGTGGGTGGTCAGCCCGGCCAGGCCCTCCAGGGTCCGCAGCATGTCGTAGTGGTTGTAGGTGGTGGCCGAGGTGGCGCCCGGGGTCACGGGCTGGCCGTAGAGGACGGTCGGGATCTGGTTGCCGGCGAGCCGGTTGTCCTCGTCGAAGGTGACGACGAGGAGGCTGTTGTGGGTCTTGGCCCAGTCCGCGTAGGCCTTGAGGTTGTTCTTGAGCCAGGTGTCGCCGGTGCCGACGGAGCAGTCGTGCATGTCGCTGCAGAGGTTCGGGACGACGAAGGACACCTTGGGCAGGGTGGTGAAGTCCGTCGGGAACTGGGTCATCGTCTTCGCCGTGCCGGTGGGCACGTTGGAGAAGGCGAACCAGGGGTTGTGCTTGCGGGCGTACTTGCCGCTGGAGCAGGTGGTGGAGCCCTGGCTGGGGAGGGTCTCGTTGTAGCTGCCCCAGCTCTTGCCGGCGGCGATCAGCTCGGAGGCGAGGTTGGGCGCGGAGCTGAAGCCGGGGGTGTAACAGCTGTCGTCCGTGACGCCCTGGTTGGAGCCCGAGAAGAGCTGCATGTAGTTGGGCTGGCTGGGGTGGGTGATGCCGAAGGACTGGGTGAGGTTGGCACCCCCGGCCTTCAGGGAGTTGATGTACGGGGCGCTGGAGCTGCCGATGACCTGGTTGTAGGCGTGGTTCTCGAAGACCACGACGACGGTGTGGTCGGGGGCGGGCAGGCCGGCGGCGTGCGCGGGCTGCGCGCTGCCGAGGCCGGCCCACAGGGCGGCGCCCGCGGCGGTGACGCCGAAGGCGGTGGCCAGGGCGGTCTTGCGGCGGGGCCGTGAAATGGTCATGCCAAACACGGAAGGTACCTCCGGGCACATGGGGGAAGTCTTGGGGGCGGCGGCGCGGACGCACCATACCCAGGGGCATGTGCATGAGCCAGGGACGCGCGGGTAACAGCAGGGGAACTCCGTGCGCCGTACAGGCGATGGGCAATGCCCTACCCCCTGGACCGTCAAGAAAAGGAAAAATAGGGAACCCCGAGGCACTATCGTTCATCATTCGAACGGAAGCAGTCGTCACCCCCCGACGGGGCCAGCAACAGCCGGAGAGCCACCGCACATGTCGTACTCACCCGACGGCCAGTACCAGCCGCCGTACCGGCCGGAAGGTCAGAACCCTCCGCCGCGCCCGCCCTACGGCCAGCAGCAGGGAGCCCAGCAGGGCCGGCCGCAGTACGCCCCCCAGGGCGGACGCCCGCAGCCCTACGGCCAGCCCCCGCAGGGCGGGCAGCCCTACGGCGGCCCCCAGCAGGGACGCCCGCAGCAGGGCCGGCCCCCCTACGGGCAGGACCAGTACGACTACGAGGCGCCGACGCAGGCGTACCCCCGCTACGAGCAGCCGGGGTACGGACAGCAGCAGTACGACCAGTACGAGCCTCCCTACGAGGAGCCGCCGCGCCGCAAGTCCAAGGCGAAGAAGTGGATCATCGCGGGCGTCAGCGTGCTGGCCCTGGCCGGCATCGGCGCGGGCGTGATGGCGTACCTCGACATACCGCCGTTCAGCGACAAGGGCGAGGCCGTCTCCTTCGGCAAGCCCGCGGGCGGCGAGGCGGGGGGCAAGCAGGCGGCGAACTCGAAGATGTCGATGCCGACGAACCCCACGGCCCAGTTCAAGAACGCCTCCACCCTCTCGGACGGCACCCACGTGGCGGTCACCGACCTGGACGGCAAGAAGTCCGGGTTCAAGGGCAAGGTGTGGGTCTGGGCTCCGAAGGAGTACAACGACCCCAAGTTCGCCAAGAGCGGCTTCCCGGTCATGATCGCCCTGCCCGGCGGCGCCGGCTACCCGGTCAACTACTGGATGGGCACGGACCTCAAGCTCCAGGCGAGCATCAGCAAGTGGTACTCCGAGGGCAAGAGCAAGCCGTTCATCCTCGCCATGCCCGTGCTGAACCCGGAGCCGGACAAGGGCATCTACTGGGACGGCTCCGACATCCCCAACCAGCCGAAGATGGGCACCTGGCTGACGGACGACGTCCCGGACCTGATGCGGGAGAACTTCCGCACCGTCAAGTCCCGTGACGGCTGGGCCTTCATGGGCTCCTCCACCGGCGGCTTCGCCAGCCTCAAGGCGGTGCTGAAGTACCCGGAGAAGTTCAAGGCCGCCATCTGCTCCGGCCCCGACATCGTGCCCGACTCCCCGCTGTGGAAGGGCTTCGACAAGGAGAAGGCGGAGAACAACCCCGAGGTGCTCGCCAAGCAGCTCATCGACAAGAAGGGTTCTCCGGACGTCTACCTGGCCTTCCAGGTCGGCGACAACGAGAGCAACAAGAAGACCCTTCCCGACGTGCAGAAGTTCGTGGCCACCTACACCAAGGGACCCATCCACACCACGCTCAGAGTGATCCCGGGCGGCGAGCACAACGCCAAGACCTACGTGCCGAACATGGGTGAGGGACCGATCGAGTTCATCAGCAAGGTCATGGAAGGACCAGTGGAGTAACCGCCTCCGCACGCACTGCCTCCGGCTCCGGCCCGTCGAACACCTTCGGCGGGCCGCTGCCGTTCCAGGGCTCCCAGCCCGGGTCCCCGCCGACGGCGTAGCGGACCCAGGCCCCGTGCATCTCGTCCGCCAGGGCCTGCGGCGCGTCCGGCCCGGCCAGCCAGGAGGACTCCGGCCTGTCCAGGGTGTCGAAGACGAAGCCCAGTTCCAGCGCGTGGCAGGCGCCGAGACCGGGCAGGCCGCTGGGCCAGCGGAACTCGTAGAGGTGGCTGGGGGCCGCCCGCCGGGCCCCGGCGATCCGGCGCAGCGGGTCCCGCAGCAGCCGGTCGGTGACCAGCTCCCCGGCGAGGTCGGCCGGGGAGGCCTCCGGCAACGCGGCGCGCAGCGCCCGTACGGCGGCCCGGTCCTTGCCGCCGCGCAGCCGCCCGTACGCCACGGCCAGCGGGCCGAGCCGGTCCAGCAGCCGCATCCCGCCCGTCGGCGCGAGCCACAGCCGGTGCTCCTGGGCGGTCCAGCCCATCAGCAGCGGGACCTCCGAGGCCGCGGCGGCCTCCAGCGGGTCGGCCGGGAGGGTGGCGGGGTCGGTGACGAGCCCGAAGGCGGGGCCGCCGAGCACCGGGGAGGAGCGGCGCATCGCCGCGTCCTGGGCGGCGAGCAGGGCGGGCAGGGGAACCGCCTCGAAGGCCCGCGCGGTGGCCGGCACCCGCAGCCGGGCGGCCATCCGCCGGACCATCGTGCGGACCTGCTCGCGCGGCAGCGCCTCGGGGGCCCCGCTCTGCAGGACGGCCCGGGCGAAGAGCCCGGCGGCCCGGGGCGCGGCGAGCAGGGCTCCGGTGCTGATGGCGCCGGCGGACTCGCCGAAGACGGTGACCCGGCCGGGGTCCCCGCCGAAGGCCGCGATGTTGTCGCGGACCCATTCCAGGGCGGCGATCTGGTCCAGGAGGCCCCGGTTGGCGGGTGCGTCGGGGAAGAGCCCGTAGCCCAGGACCCCGAGCCGGAAGTTCACCGAGACCAGCACGACCCCGTCACGGGCGAAGGCGGAGCCGTCGTAGACGGGCACGGCGGACGAGCCCCGGGTGTGGGCGCCGCCGTGGATCCAGACCATGACCGGCAGCCGGGCCCCGGGGGCCGGGTCCGGGGTCCAGACGTTGAGGTTGAGGCAGTCCTCGCCGGGGATCTCCGGGTCGGACAGCAGGGCGGCGAAGACGGGCGGGTAGGGCACCTTGGGCGCGGTCGGCCCGAAGGCCCCGGCGTCGCGCACGCCGTCCCAGGCGGCCGGGGGCCGCGGGGCGGCGAAGCGCAGGGCGCCCGTGGGCGGGGCGGCGTAGGGGACGCCGCGGAAGACGGCGGTGCCGGCGGCCTCCCAGCGGCCCTCCACGACCCCGTACCCGGTGCCGGCCCGGGGCCGGCGCCCACCGCCCGCTGTGCTCATCCGCGCTCTCCTGGCCGGCCCCGGTCCGCGCCCGGGCCTCGGTAGGGCCCGGTTCCGCTTCCGGGCGTTCCGAGCACGGTCGCACACCCGTCCGACGGGTGACAAGGCGTGACCGGCTCCCGGGCGGGCCGGGTTGGACCGGCATGCGAGCGAACCTCATCCCCCCTGCCGCGGCCGCCCTGGCCCTGGGCGCCCTCCTGGCGGCCGCGGCCGGCCCCGCGCAGGCCGCCGGACCCGGATTCCAGTACGTCGGCCAGGACGACCGCGTCCACGGCGTGACCTCCCCGAACGGCTGCGCGGAGGCGGCGGGCGGCGGCGGCCGCGCGGTCACCAACCACACGGGGCGCACCGCCTCCCTGTACCGCGAACCGCACTGCAAGGGGCGGGTGGTGGCGGTTCTGGGGCCGGATGCGGTCACTCAGGTCCGGCCCTCCTTCGCCTCTGTCCGTTTTTCCGTCCCCGGGTAGCCGCCTGGGCCGTGACCACTCGGCGCTCGCCGCGTTGTATGCCATGTCAAATGCCGCAGAGGATGCGGCGCCCACATCTCACGAGGAGATCTTGATGTCGCGTATCGCGAAGGCATTCGCCATCACCGCTGTCGCCGGTAGCACCGTGGCCGCCGGCGCCGGTCTGGCCGTCGCCGATGCCGGAGCGCACGGTGCGGCGGTCGGCTCCCCCGGTGTCCTGTCGGGCAACGTCGTTCAGGTTCCGGTTCACGTCCCGGTCAACGTCTGCGGCAACACCGTGAACGTGATCGCCCTGCTGAACCCGGCCTTCGGCAACACCTGCGTCAACGCCTCCGGCGGTGGCCACCACACCGAGGGCGGCAGCTACGGCGGCTGACCGCCTCCCCGCCTGACCGGCTGAAGGGCCCCCGCCGTACGGCGGGGGCCCTTTCCGTGCTCCGGGCTCATTCGTAGCGGTAGACGCCCCCGTGGCCGAGCATCTCGCGCGGGGTGACGTTCCAGGGGGGCATCGGCTCGTCGAGGGCGATCACCCGGCCCCGCTGGAGGTCTCCGAGCTCCAGCGGGGCGGCCGGCAGGTAGCCGGAGCCGGGGTGGCGCTGCTGCCAGCGGTCCCAGACCAGGTCCACGAAGGCGTGGTGCAGCCAGAACGCGGGGTCGTTGGGGGAGGTGGCGCCCGTCATGTGGCCGCCGATCCACTGGTGGACCTTGTTGTGGTTGCGCCAGCGCTCGCTCTTGGGCGCGGCCCAGCCCTCCAGCTTGTTGCGGAAGCCCCCGCCCTCGGTCGTGGAGTTCCAGGGCGAGGAGTCGTAGACGGGGTCGTCGATCGCCCACTGGAGTTCGGCGGCGGTCGGCAGGGAGATCGGATTGCCGGGCCGTCCGAGGTTGCGGGTGAGGAAGGGGGCCTCGCTGACGCCGACGGTGATCGTCCAGTTGCCCCGCTGGTGGGCGAAGGGGCCGGTCGTCACCTGGAGGTCGCCCTCCCGGCCGGTGCCGCCGAGGAAGTCCTCGGCCCACAGGGAGGAGACGGGGCTGGAGTCGGCGGTCCAGTCCCAGTACGGGATGGAGATGCGGGGGTCTAGGTCGCGCAGCCGCTTCTCGAATTCCAGCAGGTAGCTGCGGTGCCAGGGGAAGAACGACGGGGACATGTGCCCCACCCGCAGCTTCCGGTCCCGGTCGGGCACGAAGTAGGTGCCGTGGGTGCGCACGAACTCGTCGTAGGTGCCGTTGCGCTTGAGTTCCAGCAGCGCGGACGTGAAGAGCTTCTTCTGCGCGCCGGTGAGGTTCTTCTGGTTCTGCCGGGTGTACACCGCGGGGGTCCTCCTGGTTCCCGGCCGTCAGCCGTGGTGCGGGGCGGCCAAGGCCAGCTGGGTGGTGCCGAGTTCGTCGACGGCGGCGCGGGCCAGCTCCAGCGGGGTGTCGTAGGACTGGAAGTGGTTGACCGCGCTGAGGTAGCTGCCGTCGGCGCGGCGCATGACGTGCAGGGGCCGGCCGTCGATGTGCACCGCCTCGCCGGCCGCGTCCACGCTGATGTGCCGGCCGCGGTAGGTCTCCTCGGCGAGCGGGGCCGGGCCGAGGGTCTGCCGGGGGCGGCGGGTGCGCAGGAGGGGGGTCAGGGCGGCGGCCGTGCCCGCGAGGGCGGCCGCGCCGAACACCGTACGGAGGAAGGCGCGGCGGGTGGCGCCGGCGCTGCGGTTCATGGGTCTCCCTCGGTCGGTGGTCCGCGTACGCGGTCTAACGCCGAGTGGCGGGGAGAGGTCACCTGTGCGTGACGGGTCCGCTGCGCGGGCTGGGTGCTCCGCCCCCGGACCCCCGCGCCTCAAACGCCGGCGGGGCTGATTTTCAGCCCCGCCGGCGGGGAGAGAGCCCCTCCCGCTACGGGGCCGCCAGCTCCGCGAAGTCGGCCACCAGGCCCCGGTGGTGCCCCTCCGTGCCGAGCGCCAGCGAGTCGGCCTTGGCGCGCTTGAGGTAGAGGTGCGCGGGGTGTTCCCAGGTCATGCCGATGCCGCCGTGCAGCTGGACGCACTCCTCCGCCGCCCGGACCGCGACCCCGGAGCAGTACGCCTGGGCGACGGCCACCGTCAGGGGCGCGTCGGGGGCGGCCGTGGCGAGGGCGTCCGCCGCCGCGCGGGCGGCCGCGCGGGCCGAGGCCACGTCCAGCCACAGCCGGGCGAGGCGGTGCTTGAGGGCCTGGAAGGAGCCGACGGGGCGGTTGAACTGGTGGCGGCCTCGCAGGTACGAGACGGTCTCGGTGAGGCACCACTCCGCGATCCCGACCTGTTCCGAGGCGAGCAGCCCGGCCCCGGACAGCAGCGCCCCGGCGACGGCCGCCCGGGCGGTGGCGGGGTCGGCCAGGGGGGTCGCCTCGGCGCCGTCGAGGGTGACGGTGGCCAGCGGGCGGGTCAGGTCCAGCGGGACCGCCGGGGTGAGGACGGCCCGGTCGGCGCGGACGGCGTGCAGCCCCGTGTCGGCGAGGACCAGCAGGACGTCGGCGGCCACCGCGTCGGCGACGGAGGTGACCGTGCCGCTGAGCACCCCGCCCCCGGCGTCGTGGAGCGGCGCCGGCAGGGGCGCCCCGGGGGCCTGGGTCAGGGGGAGGGCGGGGACGCAGACGAGGCGTCCGGCCGCGAGCTCCCCCACCAGCTCCGCCGCCTCGGGGCCGTCACAGGCGCAGGCGAGCAGGATCTCCGTCGCGAGGACGGAGCCGGTCAGGTACGGGACGGGGGCCACGGCGCGGCCCAGCTCCTCCAGGACGACGGCGGCCTCCCGGTGGCCGGCGCCCGCGCCGCCCAGCTTCTCGGGGACGAGCAGTCCGGCGGCGCCGATCCCGGCGGCCAGGGTCCGCCACAGCTCCGGGTCGTGGGGGCGCCCGGTCTCGGCCCGGGCGAGGACGTCGGCGGGCGCGCAGCGGTCGGCGAGCAGTGACCGTACGGCCGCGCGGAGCTCCTCCTCGGTATCGGAGTAGAGCAGGTCGAGGGGGGCGCGGGGGGCCGAGTGGCCCGGCTGCGGCGGGCGTGCGCTCATCGGGCGAGGTCCTTCCAGGGGGTGTCCTTGTCGTCGCGCGGTTCGGCGGGCAGTCCGAGGACGCGTTCGGCGACGATGTTGAGGAGGATCTCGCTGGTGCCGCCCTCGATGCTGTTGCCCTTGGCGCGCAGGTAGCGGTATCCGGCGTCGCGGCCGGTGAAGTCGACGATCTCGGGGCGGCGCATCGTCCAGTCCTCGTACAGGAGGCCCTCCTCGCCGAGGAGTTCCACCTCCAGGCCGCTGATCTCCTGGTTGAGCCGGGCGAAGGTGAGCTTCATCCCGCTGCCCTCGGGGCCCGGCTGGCCGGCCGCGAGCTGCTGGCGCAGCCGCTCGGCGGTGAGGCGGGCCACCTCGGCCTCGACCCACAGGCCGAGCAGCCGCTGGTGCAGGGCGTGGGTGCGCAGCTCGGGGCGTTCGCGCCAGGCCGCGGCGACGGGGGCGATCATGCCGCCCTCGCGCGGGAGGCGCATGCCGCCGATGGAGACGCGTTCGTTCATGAGGGTGGTGCGGGCGACGGCCCAGCCCTCGCCGACGGCACCGAGGCGGTGGGCGTCGGGGATGCGGACGCCGGTGAGGAAGACCTCGTTGAACTCGGCCTCACCGGTGATCTGGCGCAGCGGCCGGACCTCGACGCCCGGGGCGTGCATATCGCACAGGAAGTAGGTGATGCCCCGGTGCTTGGGCAGGGACGGGTCGGTGCGGGCGATGAGGATGGCCCAGCGTGCGGTGTGGGCGCTGGAGGTCCACACCTTCTGCCCGTCGACCACCCACTCCCCGGCCGCCTCGTCGAGGACGGCGCGGGTGCCGAGGGCGGCGAGGTCGGAGCCGGCTCCGGGCTCGCTGAAGAGCTGGCACCAGACCTCCTCCCCCAGCCACAGGGGGCGCAGGAAGCGGCGCTTCTGCTCCTCGGTGCCGTAGGCGAGGATCGTGGGCGCCGCCATGCCGAGGCCGATGCCGATCCGGCGCGGGTCGTTGTCGGGGGCCCCGGCGGCCTCCAGCTCGGCGTCGACGACGGCCTGGAGGGTGCGGGGCGCGCCGAGTCCGCCGAGGCCCTCGGGGTAGTGGACCCAGGCGAGTCCGGCGTCGAAGCGGGCGCGCAGGAAGTCCTCGGGGGCGGCGGCCGCGGGCGGGTGGGCGGCGAGGAGGTCCCGGGTGCGGGTGCGGAGTTCCGCGGCGGTGAGGGTCATCGGGCGCCGCCGGGGAGGGAGGGGACGACGACCAGCCGGCCGGTGGTGGTGCCGTCGGCGACGCGCTGGACGGCGTCGGCGGCTCCGGCGAGCGGGACCCGTTCGCTGACCAGGGGGGTGATCGCACCCTGGTCGGCGAGGCGGGTGAGTTCGGTGTGGCAGGCGAGGACGGCGGCTGGGTCCTTGGCGGCGTACAGCCCCCAGTGCAGGCCGAGGATCGAGTAGTTCTTCACCAGGGCGTGGTTGAGGGCGGGGGCCGGTACGGTGCCGCCGGCGAAGCCGACGACGACGATGCGGCCCTCGAAGGCCACGCACTTGGCGGAGGCCGTGTAGGCGTCGCCGCCGACGGGGTCGAAGACCACGTCGGCGCCCCGTCCGCCGGTGAACTCCTTGACGCGGGCGACCGGGTCCTCGGCGGTGCGGTCGATGACGAGGTCGCAGCCGAGCTCCTCGGCGGTGCGCACCTTGGCCTTGCCGCCGACGACCCCGATGACGGTGGCCCCGGCGGCCTTGCCGAGCTGGACGGCGGCGCTGCCGACCCCGCCGGCGGCGGCGTGCACGAGGAGGGTCTCCCCGCTCTCGATGCGGGCCCTGCGGTGCAGGCCGAACCAGCCGGTCTGGTAGCCGATGTGCAGGGCGGCGGCCTCGGCGTCGTCGAGGGAGCCGGGGGCGGGGAGGAGGGCGCGCGCGGGGGCGGTGACGTACTCGGCGAATCCGCCGTGGGGCAGGCTCGGGTTGGCGATGACGCGCCGGCCGTCCTCGGTCTCGCCGCAGACCTCGACGCCGGGGGTGAAGGGCAGCGGGGGCCGGATCTGGTACTGGCCCCGGGTGAGGAGGGCGTCGGGGAAGTTGACGTTGGCGGCGAGCACCCTGAGTCTGACCTCGCCCTCACCGGGTACCGGTTCGGGGACCTCCTCGAGGCGCATGGCCTCGCGGGGTTCGCCGGTCGTGTGTACTCGCCATGCCTGCATCCGGGGCCTCCAGCCGCCGTCGAGGAACCACGCTCGGCGGCATACTAAGCGGTCGCTTGCAGGCTTGGGAACCCTCGGCGAAAGCGGCCGCGCAGGAGGGAGGCGGGAAATGAGTACCTGGAGATAACATCAACTCGCCGCTTTCAAGGGGCATATGACACATCAGGGGTCCCGTACGCCCGGAGCCGCCCATTCCGGGCGTGGGTCCGGGCCACGGGCACACATGCACACATCACAGGGGGAAGAGAACGATGGACCGCACCCGCACCCGCACGCGCCGCGCCGCCTCGGCGGCGACCGCCGCCCTCGTCCTGGCCGGGATCGTCACCGCGGCCGGACCGGCCGCCGCGGCCCCGGCCTGCACGCCCCGGATCCAGGTCCTCGGCTCCATCGGGTCCGGCGGCTACCAGGTGGGCAACCCGCAGTTCGAGGGGGTCCTCGGCCTCGGCACGGGCAACCTGTCCGTCGGCCGCTCCGGCGGCAAGGCCGTCTACTGGACCGGCACCCGGCTCCACAAGGTCCCGCTGCCCGAGACCACCTTCTCGGGCGCGGTGCTCGCCGTGAACAAGGGCGGGCTGATGGTGGGTGCCGTGTACGGCGCCGAAGGCTACCTCTTCACCTACCGGGCGGGGGACGCCGCGGTCACCCGGCTGCCCGGCAGCGACTTCCAGTCCGACGAGGCCGACGTCAACGACGCCGGGTACGTCGTCTCGCGCAACCGGAGCGGCCTGGGCGTGGTGTGGAAGGACGGCCTGAAGGTCCGCGACCTCCCGGTCCCGGCCGGCGCCGCCCCCGGCACCAGGATCGAGCTGGTCACCGGCATCAACAACAAGGGCGACGTCATCGGCATGGCCCGCGAGGACTACGAGGTGCCGGAGACCGGCCAGCACCTGGAGGGAACCTTCCCCGTGCTCTGGCCCGGCGACGGCGGCCCCGCCCGGGCCCTGGCCGCCACCGGCAACGACAGTCACGTACAGGACCTCGACGAGAGCGGCCGCGTCGTCGGCTACGACTGGAGCGGCATGGCCTACCGGTTCACGCCGGCCACCTGGACCCCGCCGCTGACCGGGCCCGCCTCCTTCCCCGGCACGCTCAAGACCCACCCGTACGGCACCCTGGAGGCGATCAGCCCGACCACCAACGTGTCCGTCGGCACCGCCAAGTTCCACCCGGACGAGCAGACCCTCCCCGACCAGGCGCTGCTGTGGCCGGGCTCGGGCCCGCTGCTCGCCCTGCCCCGGCTGGCCGCGAACCAGGCCAGCACCGCCGCGTCGGCCGCCGACGACGGCCGGGTCGGCGGCGCGGCCGTCAACGCGGCCGGGACGCTGAAGCCGGTGATCTGGACCTGCGCCGCGAAGCAGGCGTACGAACCCAAGTAGAGCCCGGGCAGGCCGGCCCCTCCCTTGGCCGGGGCCCGCGCGGGCATGGCGATCTGAGCGCACACGCGCTATCAGCGGGGGCTCGCCGAGCGGATCCGGCCCGTGCTGGCCTCGCTCGCCGACCCGGCCGTCGGGGCGCCCGCCGAGGGGCCGGGGCGGGACCGGGTGCGGGCCCTGCTGGACGCCGCCGGGACCGTACTCGACGCCGCCGCGCACGCCATCCGCCACGGCGACCCCGTACGGCTGCCCGGCCCGGCCCTGGAGGTGCTGAAGGCCCCCGTCCCGCCGGAGGCGCTCCGGGGGGCGCCGCTGCGGGCCGCGCGCCGGCTGGCCGCGCTGCTGGACGACGTGCTGGAGACGGCCGAGCCGGGCTCCGGGCGCACCGCCGACCCCGGGGAGGCCCGGCTGCGGCCCACCGTGCCCGCCCTGGTGCCGCTGGTGCTGAGGGCCGTACGGGCCGAGCTGCGCCCGGGGTCGCCCGTCCTGCGGCACGCCGTACGGGTGACGGGGGCGGCCTGCGCGGGGTACCTGCTCGGGCAGGTGCTGCCGTTCGGGCACGGCTACTGGGCGCCGATGGCCTCGGTGATGGTGATGCGGCCCGACTTCACGCAGACCTGGTCCCGGGCCGTCGCCCGCTTCGGCGGCACCCTGGTGGGGGTGGGCGCGGCCACCGGGATCGTGCAGCTCGCGCGGCCCGGGATGTACCTGTCGGGGCTGCTCGCCGTGGTCAGTGCCGGGCTGATGTACGCGCTGATGCGCACCGGGTACGCCGTCTCGCAGGTGTTCGTCTCCGCCTACGTCGTATTCCTGCTCGGCATGGGCGGCGTCCGCTGGGACCAGACCGTCCCCGACCGGATCGCCCTCACCCTCGTCGGCGGGCTCCTCGCGATGCTGGCCTACGCCGTGTACCCGGCCTGGGAGACCCCGCGGCTGCGCACCCGCCTCGCCGACTGGCTCGCCGCCGACGGGCGGTACGCGGCCGCCGTCCTCGGGCAGTACGCCGACCCGGCCGGGGCCCGGCGCGCGGACGTGCGGGAGGCCCTCCTCGCGGCGCGCGACGCCCGCATCGCCTGGCTCGAGGCCCTCGAACGGGCGGAGGGGGAGCCGGTGCGCCACCGGGGCCTGTCCCGGGCGGCCGCCGACGGCGCCGGGGAGGCCGTGGCCGCGTTCGGCCGGGGCGCCATGCTGCTGGAGGCCCACCTCCCCGACCGGGCCCAGGAGCCCGTACCGGGGGCCGCCGAACTGGCCGAGGCGCTGCGCGGGGCGACGGGGGAGGGGGCGAAGGCGGTGCGGGAGCGCCGGGTTCCGCAATGGGAGCCGGTACGCGCCCTGCTGGACGGGGGGAACCGCGTGCCCGTGTCGGGCGTCGTACGCCGGGCGGCGGAGCGTCTGCTGGACTCGCTGGACGAGGTCTCGCAGTCCCTTCGCCCCTGACAGTGATCATTGCGGTACCGCGCGTGCACGTGCATCTGCCCATGCATGCGCTGATGAACACAGCTATGATCCGGTGGAGTTGACATCTGCACTATCGGGGGCTTCCTGTGGACCACGCGTACAACGGGACGGCAGCTGCAGAACTCACTTCCTTGTATGAGCTGACCTGGCAGAAGAGCAGACACAGCAACTCGCAGGGATCCTGCGTGGAGTTCGCCAAACTGCCCGGCGGCGACGTCGCCATGCGCAACTCGCGGTTCCCCGACGGTCCGGCGCTCGTCTACACGCCGGCCGAGATAGAGGCGCTGCTGCTGGGCGTCAAGGACGGCGAGTTCGACCATCTGATCGGCTGAACGAACGGGCGCGAAGAATCAGGCCATGCACGTGCACCGGCCGGGACTGATCGCAAGGATCAGGCCCGGCCGGTCGTGCGTGTCGTCGGTGCCCCGGGGCGCGGTCAGCCGGGGAGCAGGAACAGCGCCCAGACCACCTTGCCGGTGAGCCGTCCCGCGAGCGGGTGCCAGCCCCAGCTGTCGCTGTAGGCGTCCACCAGGAACAGTCCGCGCCCCGATTCCAGGTCGCAGTTCTGGTCCGTGCGCTCCGGCGCGAACGAGCCCCCCGGACGGTCCTCGCTCGGGTCCCGCACCGCGCACACCAGCCGCGTGCTCCACCGCATCAGGTGCAGCCGCACCGCCGCCGACTCCGGCTGTTCGCCGCCGCAGGGCCGCGCCTCGTCGGGGAGGGCGTGCCGCAGCGCGTTGGTGACGAGCTCGGAGACCACCAGCGCGACGTCGTCGAAGCGGTCGTCCAGGTCCCACTGGGACAAGGTCGATCTGGTGAAGGAGCGGGCGCCCCGCACCGCTTCGAAGCGGGCCGGCAGGGCGCATGAGGCGGACCCGGAGACGGCCGTGGGATCGACCGGGGGCAGCCCCTGCCGTAACGGCTCGAGCATGACCGATCCAATCGTCCCCATGCGAGGCACTCCCGGGATTCGCGGACGAAGCGGTCGGCTCCGGCCAAAGAGAACTGCGGGGTGGGTCCGGCGCCGGCGCGAAGAGCACGCAGGTGCGCGGCACCATCGTTCCGAATGCGGAAGCCGGATGCAAGGGCAGATGCACGTGCACGCGCCGGACCTGTCCACTCCCGTGACGGTTCTTGCTCATTTCTTCCTACGCATACTTACGGACTTCTTTTCCGGGGCGCCGGATTCCGTTACAGAACGAGTACGGGCCGATGCGTTTTGGTGGCAGACTGCGGCACCGGGGATACGGGGGCCCCGACGAGGCACGCGCACACCACGCGCACACCATTGCGATGGGGAGGGCAGGACTAGTGACCGCAGAAGCCAGCGGTTCTGTGGTGCGCCGCATCCTCCTGGGCTCACAGCTCAGGCGACTCCGAGAATCCCGCGGCATCACCCGTGAGGCGGCCGGCTACTCGATCCGCGCATCCGAATCGAAGATCAGCCGCTTGGAGTTGGGAAGGGTGAGCTTCAAGGCCAGGGACGTCGAAGACCTCCTGACCCTCTACGGCGTCACGGACGGGACCGAGCGGGAGTCCCTGCTGGGACTGGTCCGCGAGGCCAACGCGGCCGGCTGGTGGCACAGCTACGGGGACGTGCTCCCCGGGTGGTTCCAGACCTACGTGGGCCTGGAGGGCGCGGCCTCCCTCATCCGCATCTACGAGGTCCAGTTCGTCCACGGCCTCCTCCAGACCGAGGCCTACGCCCAGGCCGTCGTCAAGCGGGGCATGCCGAACGCCTCCGCCGCCGAGATCGACCGCCGCGTGGCGCTGCGGCTGGAGCGCCAGAAGGTGCTCGTCTCCGAGAACGCGCCCGTCTTCCACGCCGTCCTCGACGAGGCCGCGCTGCGCCGCCCGTACGGCGACCGCGACGTGATGCGCGGCCAGTTGGAACACCTGATCGAGATCAGCCAGCGGCCCAACGTGCAGCTCCAGGTGATGCCCTTCTCCTTCGGCGGCCACGCCGGCGAGAGCGGCGCCTTCACCCTGCTGCGCTTCCCCGAGTCCGATCTGCAGGACATCGTCTACCTGGAGCAGCTCACCAGTGCCCTCTACCTGGACAAGGAAGAGGAAGTGGCCCAGTACGCGCGGGCGATGGCGCGGCTCCAGGCCGACTGCCCCGATCCCGGATCCACCCGGGATCTCCTGCGCGGACTGCTCCAACTGTCTTGAACCGCACGTACTATGACGTCTGATCAGTGCTTGACGAAGAACGATCGGTCTCCGGTGCAGCGCAGGGGTGCGCGCTCGCAGTAAGGGATGGCATGTCCATATTCACCGACCTGGCTCACCAGTACATAGACGGCGAATGGCTGGCCGGCACCGGTTCGTGGGACATCATCGACGTCAACCCCTACAACGGGGAGAAGCTCGCGGCCATCACGGTGGCCACCGTCGAGCAGGTCGACCGGGCCTACCGGGCGGCCGAGCGGTCCCAGCGCGACTGGGCCGCCACCAGCCCCTACGCGAGACGCGCCGTCCTGGAGCGCGCGCTGCGGATCACCGAGGAGCGCCAGAAGGAGCTCGTCGAGGTGATGATCGACGAACTCGGCGGGACCCGTCCCAAGGCCGAGTACGAGGTCCACCTCGCGATGGAGTTCCTGCGCGAGGCGGTCCAGCTCGCCGTCCGCCCCGAGGGCACCATCCTGCCCTCGCCGGTGCCGGGCAAGGAGAACCGCGTCCAGCGCCTGCCCGTCGGCGTCGTCGCCGTGATCAGCCCCTTCAACTTCCCGTTCCTCGTCACCCTGAAGTCCGTCGCCCCGGCGCTGGCCCTCGGCAACGCCGTGGTCATCAAGCCCAACCAGAACGCCCCGGTCTCCGGCGGCGGGATCATCGCCAAGATCTTCGAGGACGCGGGGCTGCCCGCCGGCCTGCTGAACGTGCTGGTCACGGACATCGCCGAGATCGGCGACGCGATCCTCACGCACCCCGTCCCCAAGGTCATCTCCTTCGCCGGCTCCGACCGCACCGGACGGCACGTGGGCGCGGTCGCCGCCCGCCACTTCAAGCGGACCGTCCTGGAGCTCAGCGGGAACAGCGCCCTGGTCGTCCTCGACGACGCCGACGTGGACTACGCGGTGGACGCGGCCGTCTTCAGCCGCTTCGTCTACCAGGGCCAGGTCTGCATGGCCGCCAACCGGATCCTCGTCGACGCCTCCGTCGCGGAGGAGTTCACCGGGAAGTTCACCGCCCGGGTCCGCGCCCTGAAGACCGGCGACCCGCGCGAGGCCGACACCCACATCGGCCCCCTGATCAACCCCTTCCAGGCCGACGCCCTGACCGCCCTCGTGGACCGCGCCGTCGAGTCCGGGGCGCGGGCCCTCGTACGGGGCTCTACGCGCGGCAACCTGGTCGAGCCGACCGTCCTGGCCGGGCTCCCCGAGGACTCCCCGCTGCTGGGCCAGGAGATCTTCGGCCCCGTCGCCCTGCTGGTGGTCTTCGACGGGGAGGAGGAGGCCGTGCGCCTGGCCAACGCCACCCCGTACGGGCTCAGCGGCGCGGTGCACACCCGCGACGTGGAGCGCGGGGTCCGCTTCGCGCAGCGGGTGGAGACCGGGATGATCCACGTCAACGACTCCACCATCGGGGACGAGCCGCTGACCGCCTTCGGCGGGGAGAAGGCCTCGGGGCTGGGCCGGCTGGGCGGGGAGGCCACCGTGGAGGCCTTCACCACCCGGAAGTGGATCTCCATCCAGCACGGCCGGACGACTTTTCCGTTCTAGGGGCCCATCAAGGACAGGGGCTGACCGCAAGGCTTCGTAACGTGGTGGATGTCGGCGGGGGAGCACCCCGCACACCACCACGGCAAAGGCGGTCCGTCATGGCACACCCCACCCAGGAAGTCGCGGGAGACGAGCGCGGCACCCTCCTGCTCTTCGTCGAGGACCAGCGCGAGGCCCTGCGCCGGGCCGCTGCGGGCCTGACGGAGGAACAGGCCGCGAGCCGCCCCACCGCGAGCGAGCTGTCCCTGTCCGGGCTGGTCAAGCACGTGGCGGAGGTCGAGCTGAACTGGCTGCGGCTGGCCCAGCAGAAGCCGAACGAGCACGCGCGCGCGCCCCAGGACTGGCACGAGGGCTTCCGGCTCACCGAGGGGGAGACCCTCGCGTCCGCCCTCGCCTTCTGGGACACGGTCAAGGAGCAGACGACCGGCTTCATCGAGTCGGTCCCCAGCCTGGACGACGACTTCCCGCTCCCGCCGGCCCCCTGGTTCCCCGAGAACGCCACGGTCTCGATGCGCTGGATGCTGCTGCACCTGGTCCGCGAGTTCGCCCGGCACGCCGGCCACGCGGACATCATCCGCGAGACCCTGGACGGCACGAAGGCGATGGGCTGATCCACCGCCCCCCGGCGGCTCCCCCGGAAAAGGGGCTTGCACCTCACGCGGCGTGAGGAACCACAGTGGGGTGCGTACCCAACCGAAGGAGCGGAAAGCGATGGGCTACTCCGTGGGCCAGGTAGCCGGTTTCGCCGGAGTGACGGTGCGGACCCTGCACCACTACGACGAGATCGGCCTGCTCTCCCCGAGCGGCCGCAGCGGCGCGGGCCACCGGCGTTACGACGACGCCGACCTGGACCGGCTGCAGCGGATCCTGTTCTACCGGGAGCTCGGCTTCCCGCTCGACGAGGTCGCGGTCCTGCTGGACGACCCGGAATCGGACCCGAGGGAGCACCTGCGCCGGCAGCACGCCCTCCTCTCCGACCGGATCGCCCGGCTCCAGCAGATGGCCAAGGCCGTGGAGCACGCCATGGAGGCGAAGAAGATGGGCATCAACCTCACGCCCGAGGAGAGGTTCGAGGTGTTCGGGGACAAGGACCCGGAGCAGTACGCGGAGGAGGCCGAGCGCCGCTGGGGCGGCACCGAGGCCTACGCCGAGTCACAGCGCCGGGCGGCCACGTACACCAAGGCCGACTGGCAGCGGATCCAGGACGAGGTCACCGACTGGGGCGAGCGGTACGCGGCCCTGGTGGCGGCCGGCGAGCCGGCCGACGGCGAGGCGGCCATGGACATGGCCGAGGAGCACCGGCGGCACATCTGCGACCGGTACTACGAGTGCGGCTACGAGATGCACGTGTGCCTCGGCGAGATGTACGTGGCCGACGAGCGGTTCAAGGCGTTCTACGACGGCATGGGCGCGGGCGTGGCCGAGCACCTGCGGGACTCGATCACCGCCAACGCCGTGCGCAAGGCGTAGCGGACCCCTCACCCGAACCGCCCCCTCCGGTCCCTGGAACCCGGTGGGGGCGGTGTGCGTTCATAATTGAGACCGCCTGCATCGTCGCGTCCCCCACCGCAGACGTCCCCCTGCTGATCCAGGAGAGCCCGGAAACGTGGAACCCCTCTACACGCTTGCCCTCGGCCCCGAGTGGCTGTCCCCGGATTACCTGATCGGGCAGTTCGGCCTGATCGGCATCCTGGTCATCGTCTTCGCGGAGTCGGGTCTCTTCGCCTTCCTGCCGGGTGACTCCCTGCTGTTCACGGCGGGCCTGTTCACCGCCAGCGGCACCATCAAGGAACCGCTGTGGCTGGTGTGCACGCTGATCGCGGCCTCCGCGATCATCGGCGACCAGGTGGGCTACCTGATCGGCAAGTACTTCGGCCCGAAGCTGTTCAACCGCCCGAACAGCAAGGTCTTCAAGCGGGAGAACCTGGACTCGGCGCACGAGTTCATGGAGAAGCACGGCCCCAAGGCCATCGTGCTCGCCCGCTTCGTGCCCATCATCCGCACCTTCGCCCCGATGGTCGCGGGCGCCGGCGCGATGAAGTACCGGGTCTTCCTCACGTACAACATCATCGGCGGCATCGCGTGGGGCGCGGGCGTCACCGTCCTCGGCTACCAGCTCGGCCGCTTCGAGTTCATCAAGACCAACATCGAGGCGATCTTCATCGTCATCGTGCTGGTCTCCGTGATCCCGGTGATCTTCGAGGTGCTGAAGGCCCGCAAGGCCAAGAAGTCCGCCCCGGCCGCCCCCGCGCAGCCCGGGTACCCGATGGAGGAGCAGCCGCCGGCCCCCGGCCAGCGCGGCCGCCACGCCAAGCGCTGACCCCCCGGGCCGGCAGGGGGCGCGCAGACGCCCCCGCAAGCCCCTGAGGGCCCTCGTGCGCCCCGGAGACGCCCCGTCTCCGGGGCGCACGTGCGTCCGGCGGCTGAGGGCCGTCCGGGCGCCTCCCGGCCCGCAGGGGCCTCAGAAGCCGCGGGTCCGCTTCGCCGCCGCCCGGCGCTTGGCAGCGCTGCGGGCCCCGGGGATCCGCATGAACAGCCGCGAGCCCTCCGAGCCCAGGTTCACTCCGATCGCGATCGCGAGTGCGATCGCGGCGGCGTTGGTGAGCGAGGCCAGCCCCTTGTCGAGCCGGTTCTCGGCGATCGACAGCAGCCCGAAGTACGTCGCCGAGCCCGGCAGCAGCGGGCCGATGGCGGCCGTCACGTACGGCAGTGCCGAGGCGAACCGGTACCGGGAGAAGAGCTGCCCGAACAGGCCGACCAGGCCGGCCGCGACCGCCGTCGAGGGCACCGGCGGCAGCTCGGCGGCGCGCAGGGCGCCGAAGGTGACCCAGGCGACGCCGCCGTTCAGGGTCACGATCCACACGGTGGAGCGCTCCTGCTGGAGCAGGATCGCGAACGTGAACACCAGCACCATCGAGGCCAGGGTCTGCAGCAGCGGCCGGTGCGGGATCTGGAGCACCTCGTCGGGGTTGGGCGAGGCGCCGAACTGGAGGCCCACGTAGATCACGACGAGCACGCCGATGATGATCCCGATGAAGAGGTACATGACCTCCAGGAGCCGGGCCGAGGCGGTGATGTAGAAGCCGGTCAGGCCGTCCTGCACGGCCGCGACCAGGGCCCGTCCGGGCAGCAGCGCGAAGAGGCCGCCGGTGATCACGGCGGAGGCGCGGACGTCGAACTCGGTGAGCTTCAGGGCCACCCCGATCGCGGCCGGGGGCATCGCCGCGACCACGAACTGGTAGAACTCCGGCAGCCCGCGGTCGGCGAAGTACCAGGCCAGCCGGTCGCCGAGGACGGCGCCGAGGGCGGCGCAGAAGAACACCGTCACCCCGCCGCCGACGAGGACGGAGGCGGCCCCGGCGAGCAGCCCGGCGGCGGCGGTGAGCACCCAGGTGGGGTACGGGTGGCGGTTGCGGCGGATCACGGCCAGGCGGCGGTAGGCCTCCTCCAGGGAGGTCCCGGCCTCGGGCGCGCTGATGTCGTCCACCAGCCGGAAGACGGCGGCCAGGCGGGTGTAGTCGGTGCCGCGGCGGCGCACCGTGCGGCTCGCGGAGACCGGGTTGCCGACCAGGGAGGGCTGGTAGGTGATCGACAGCATGGTGAACGTGACGGTCGGCTCGGCGCGGTCGAGCCCGTACGAGCGGGCCACGGCGAACATCGCGGCCTCCACGTCCTCCGCGCCCTCGCCGCCGGCCAGCAGCAGCTCGCCGATGCGCAGGGTGAGGTCGAGGACGCGGCCCACGGGCGGGCCCGCCTCGCTCTGCCGCTGGGCCGCCTCGGGCACCGGGCGGACGTCCACCGGCATGCGCAGCATGGTGCGCATCCGGTCCTGCCAGGGCGAGGCGGCCGGGAAGGCGGGGGCGGGCGCCGGGGTGTAGGCGGGCGGGGACTGCTGGGCGCTGTAGGTGGCCGGGGCGGCGAAGGCGGAGCCCTCGGGCCCGGCGGGGGCGGCCGGCACGCCCTCCGGGCGGGCGAACTCGGAGGTGGTCTGGTCCTCGTCCGGGAGCCCGGGTTCCATCCCGGGCGGAGGGGTGAAGGCGCTGCGCGCCTCGTCGGACTTCGGCTTCCGGTCCTCGGGACCGGGCCCTTCGGCCTCCGCCACGCATCCTCCCACCCTTGATCACCGGCGGTATCAGTATGCGGAACCGTTTCCTCCATGGCGAAACAAGCCGCCGGCGGACCCGGAGACCGGACCAGGAGACCGGACCCGGAGAACGGGACCCGGAAAACGAAGCGGCGGGCGGCACCCCCGGCGTGGGGATGCCGCCCGCCGTCCTCTAGCGCTTACCGAGCGGAGCTCAGTGGTGGCCGCCCTGGGCCTCGAGGCGCTTGTAGGAGGCCTCGATCTCGGCCTCGGCCTCGGTGCGGCCGACCCAGTTGGCGCCCTCGACCGACTTGCCCGGCTCCAGGTCCTTGTAGACCTCGAAGAAGTGCTGGATCTCGAGGCGGTCGAACTCCGAGATGTGGTGGATGTCGCGCAGGTGCTCGACGCGCGGGTCGGAGGCCGGCACGCACAGCAGCTTGGCGTCGCCGCCCGCCTCGTCCGTCATGTTGAACATGCCGATCGCGCGGCACTTGATCAGGCAGCCCGGGAAGGTGGGCTCGTCCAGGATGACCAGCGCGTCCAGCGGGTCGCCGTCCTCGCCGAGGGTGTTCTCGACGAAGCCGTAGTCCGTCGGGTAGCTGGTCGAGGTGAAGAGGCGACGGTCCAGACGGATCCGGCCGGTCTCGTGGTCCACCTCGTACTTGTTCCGCGAACCCTTGGGGATCTCGATGGTGACGTCGAACTCCACGTCCTGCTCCTCCATGATCAGCTCCGGCCCGGTGGCCGGAGCTTGACTGCTCCGAGTGATAGCGCGTCCGGCCCATCCCTGGGGTGGGGTGCCATGCTCGCGGCAAGACGCAGTGGTTAAGTGTCCCTCACGCATATGTGTGATCGCGAAAGGGGCTGGTCCGAGGTGCCATTGGTCAAGACGTGGCAGCTCATCGCGGGGTCGGCCGTCGCCGGCCTCGCCCTGTCGGCGGCGGCCGTGGCCTCCGCGGGCCCCTGGGACTCCGGCCAGCGTAAGGCCGAGCGGGACCGGGCCGCCTCCTGGAGCCGGACGGGTGGCGCAGATCACGCGGCCGGATCCCTCCCGCAGGCCGCCCCGAGCGCTCCCGGGGTGCTCCAGGGCGTCGCCCCGCGCTCCGCCGACGCGTCCTCCGCCGCCCTCGCCGGGGTGCTCGGGCCGCTCCTCGCCGACAACTCGCTCGGGACCGTGCGCGCCGCCGCCGTGGTCGACGCCGTCACCGGCCGGGTGCTGTACGAGTCCGGCGCGGCCGAGGCCATGACCCCCGCCTCCACCGTCAAGATCGCCACCGCCAGCGCCGCGCTGACCGCCCTCGGCCCCGAACACCGCATCCGCACCACCGTCACCCCCGGGAGCGCCCCCGGCCAGATCGTCCTGGTCGGCGGCGGCGACCCCTCCCTGACCGCCAAGAAGAAGAGCCCGGCCGGCTCCGGCGGCAGCCTCGTGGCCCTCGCCGCCGACGCCGCCCAGGCCCTCAAGGCGGCCGGCACCGACACCGTCACCCTCGGCTACGACGACACGCTGTACTCGGGCCCCGCCCGCCACCCCATCGGCCGCAACGACAACCTCGCGCCCGTCACCGCCCTCACCGCCGACGAGGGCCGCCCCGACGACTCCACCGCCGGACCCGTCACCCGCACCGAGGACCCCTCCGGCGACACCGCCCGCGCCTTCGCCGGGCTCCTGCGCGACCGGGGCATCAAGGTCACCGGAGACCCCGCCCCCGCCAAGGCCGCCCCCGACGCCCGCCCGCTGGCCACCACCCTCTCCACCCCGCTCGCCGGGCTGGTCGAGCGGATGCTGACCAACAGCGACAACGACATCGCCGAGGCCCTCGCCCGCCAGACCGCGCTCGCCTCCGGCAAGCCCGCCAGCTTCGAGGGCGGCGAGAAGGCCGTCTCCGAACGCCTCGCCTCCCTCGGCGTCGACCTCACCGGCACCCGCTTCGCCGACGGCAGCGGCCTCAACCGGGCCGACAAGGTCAGCGCCCGCCTCCTGACGGCCCTCCTGGCCAAGGCCGCCGGTCCCGGCCACCCCGAGCTGCGGCCCGTCCTCACCGGACTGCCCGTCGCCGGCTTCACCGGGACCCTGCGCACCCGCAACGCCGGCACCTCCCCGGCCGCCGGGCTGCTCCGGGCCAAGACGGGCACCCTGACCGGCGTGAACTCCCTCGCCGGGACCGTCGTCGACCCGTCCGGGCGGCTCCTGGCCTTCGCCTTCCTGACCGCGAACGCCCCCGACGGGTCCGCCGCCGAGAAGGGCCTCGACAGGCTGGCCGCCGCCGTCGCCTCCACCCCCTGACCCACAGGTCTGCCGCCGGAGGGATCCGCAGCGGCGCCCGTCCACGTACCGTTGACGCATGACGAGCATCGGTGGTGCGGAGATGGTCGACTGGAACCTCGCGGTGGCGACCGCGACCCGGCTCGTACGGCCGGGTCCGGAGGTCAGCCGCGACGAGGCGCGGGCCGTGGTGGCGGAGCTCCGCCGGCACGCGAAGACTTCCGAGGAGCACGTGCGCGCGTTCACCCGGATGATGCCCGAGGGCGCCCCCCTCCCCGACACCCCCGTCCTCGTCGTCGACCGGGCCGGCTGGGTCCGCGCCAACGTCGCCGGCTTCCGCGAACTGCTCGGCCCGCTGCTCGCCCGGATGCAGGACCGCCGGGGCGCCGCCCCCGCCGGAGCCGTCCTCGGAGCCGTCGGCGGCAAGGTCACCGGCGTCGAGCTGGGCATGCTGCTCAGCTTCCTGGCCTCCCGCGTCCTCGGCCAGTACGAGACCTTCGCGCCCGTCGGCACCGACCTGCCCGGCAACCCGGCCACCGGCGGCCGGCTGCTGCTCGTCGCGCCCAACATCGTCCACGTCGAGCGCGAGCTGGAGGTCAGCCCGCACGACTTCCGGCTCTGGGTCTGCCTCCACGAGGAGACGCACCGCACCCAGTTCACCGCCGTCCCCTGGCTGCGCGCCCACCTGGAGGGCGAGATCCAGGCCTTCCTCGGCGCCACCGAGATGGAGCCCGGAGCCCTCCTGGAGCGGCTGCGCGAGGCCGTCCAGTCCTTCGCCGGGGCCCGGCCCGACGGGGAGCGCGGGGAGGAGGCCCACTCCTTCGTCGAACTCGTCCAGACCCCCGAGCAGCGCGAGGTCCTCGGCCGGCTCACCGCCGTCATGTCCCTGCTGGAGGGCCACGCCGACTTCGTCATGGACGGGGTCGGCCCCGAGGTGGTCCCCTCCGTCGCCGAGATCCGCGAGAAGTTCCAGCAGCGCCGGGCCAGCGGCGCCGGCCGCCTGGACGCCGCCCTGCGCAAGCTGCTGGGCCTGGACGCCAAGCTGCGCCAGTACCGCGACGGCGAGCGGTTCGTCCGCGCCGTCGTCGGCGAGGTCGGGATGGACGGCTTCAACCGCGTGTGGACCTCGCCCAACACGCTGCCGACCAAATCGGAGATCGCCCGGCCCTCGGACTGGGTGGCGCGGGTGCACCGGAAGGGGAGCGCGGGACGCGAAGAGGGGTGACGCGTGAGGTGTGAACTTGTCCCACTGGGGGAAGCAGCATCACCCTTCCGAGGGACCGTGGGGCGTCGAAGGGCGTGCGATGCTCGGGAAACGGCTCGCTTCTGTCACCATCAACGCACTCTGAGTGACCAAATCGCGCGCAACACCCCGAAGCCTCCGAGCATCCGAACTCCACGAAGGGCACCGGACATGGGTCCCCATCCTGCGGTCGCGGCGATACGCCTGGCGGTCCGCCGCGTTCTCCACGACGTCCTCACCGACCTCACCGATCTCCCCCGGATCCCGTCCGCGGGTCCCACCGTCGCGCCCCCCCGCAACGCGTCGGGCAACCGGCCGGTCGTCCTCGTCGCCTGCTCCGGCGGCGCCGACTCCATGGCCCTCGCCTCCGCCCTCGCCTTCGAAGCCCCCAAGCTCGGCATCCGGGCCGGCGGCATCACCATCGACCACGGCCTCCAGCCCGGCTCCGACCTGCGCGCCGCGGAGGTCGTCAGCCGCATGACCGCGCTCCGCCTCGACCCGGTGGAGTCCGTCGCCGTGCGCGTCGGCCGCGACGGCGGACCCGAGGCCGCCGCCCGCGACGCCCGCTACGCCGCCCTGGACGAGGCCGCCGACCGGCTCGGCGCCGCCGCCGTGCTGCTCGGCCACACCCGCGACGACCAGGCCGAAACCGTCCTGCTGGGCCTCGCCCGCGGCTCCGGCATCCGCTCCCTGTCCGGCATGGCCGAGGTCTCCGGAGGCCCCGGCCGCACCAAGCGCTACCGCCGCCCCTTCCTCCACATCGACCGGCAGACCGCCCGCAAGGCCTGCATGGTCCAGTCCCTCCCCGTCTGGGACGACCCGCACAACATCGACCCCGCCTACACCCGCTCCCGGCTGCGCCACGAGGGGCTGCCCGCCCTGGAGAAGGCGCTCGGCAAGGGGGTCGTGGAGGCGCTCGCCCGCACCGCCCAGCTCTCCCGCGACGACGCCGACGCCCTCGACGCCTGGGCCGCCGACGCCGAGGCCGGCGTACGCGACGAGGACGGCCGCCTGGAGTGCGCCAAGCTGTACGCCCTGCCGCCCGCCGTACGCCGCCGGGTGCTGCGCCGCGCCGTGGTCGCGGCGGGTTCCCCGGCCGGCTCCCTCTTCGCCCGCCACATCGAGGAAGTCGACCGGCTCATCACCGGATGGCGCGGTCAGGGGGCCATCAACCTGCCCGGCCGCGTCGAGGCCCAGCGGCAGGGTGGCAGACTTGTCATCCGGCAGGGCTGATTGGTGCTGAGACACGGCTGAGTCCTCCGGGGACGCCCTCCGGAGCCCCGGCCGACAACGAAAGTGATGCGGGTGGACGAGAAGGACATGGGCAGCGACCTCCAGTCGGTGCTCATCACCAAGGAAGAGATCGACGCGAAGCTGGCCGAGCTGGCCGCGAAGATCGACGCGGAGTACGCGGGCAAGGACCTGCTCATCGTCGGTGTGCTCAAGGGCGCCGTGATGGTGATGGCGGACCTGGCGCGCGCCTTGTCCACCCCGCTCACCATGGACTGGATGGCGGTGTCCTCGTACGGCGCCGGAACCCAGTCCTCCGGCGTGGTGCGGATCCTCAAGGACCTGGACACCGACATCAAGGACAAGCACGTCCTGATCGTCGAGGACATCATCGACTCGGGCCTGACCCTGTCCTGGCTGCTGTCGAACCTCGGCTCCCGCCAGCCGGCCTCCCTCAAGGTGGTCACGCTGCTGCGCAAGCCCGAGGCCGCCAAGGTCGCCATCGACGTCGAGTGGGTGGGCTTCGACATCCCCAACGAGTTCGTCGTCGGCTACGGCCTCGACTACGCGGAGAAGTACCGCAACCTGCCGTTCGTCGGGACGCTCGCCCCGCACGTGTACGGCGGCTGAACCCCCGTCGTCACCGCGATCGCCCCCGGGGGAACCCGGGGGCGATTCCCGCCGTTGGAGGAGAAGGCGGGTCTGTCAGCCGTCCCACGGGGCGGCGGGTGACAATACAGGGGTACATTCCGAAGAACAGTCTTTACTCACAGCGGCATTTACCTACGGGCAGGAGGGACGGGGTGCCCGGCACCCCGTATGGATGGACGTGAAGCGATACTTCCGTGGGCCGGTCATGTGGATCGTGCTGGCCGTCCTCGCCGTGGTCGTGTTGATGAACGTCGTCGGCTCCGGCGGCGGCTACAAGTCGGTGGAGACCAGCGAGGTCATCAAGGCGATCAACAGTGGCCAGGTCGAGAGCGCCAAGCTGACCACCGGCGACAGCCAGATGATCAAGATCGAGCTGAAGAAGGGCCAGAAGCTCGACAACAACAGCGGCACCAAGTTCCAGGCCAACTACATCGGGGACCAGGGCGTCCAGCTCGCCCAGAACCTCCAGACCAAGTACGAAGCCGGTCAGATCCCGGACGGGTACTCCGTCACGCCGGACAAGACCAGCCCGTTCCTGAGCGTGCTGCTCTCGCTCCTGCCCTTCGTCCTCATCGTCGTCGTCTTCCTGTTCCTGATGAATCAGATGCAGGGCGGCGGCTCCCGGGTCATGAACTTCGGCAAGTCCAAGGCGAAGCTCATCACCAAGGACACCCCGAAGACGACGTTCGCCGACGTCGCGGGCTCGGACGAGGCCGTCGAGGAACTCCACGAGATCAAGGAGTTCCTGCAGGAGCCGGCGAAGTTCCAGGCCGTCGGCGCCAAGATCCCCAAGGGTGTGCTGCTCTACGGCCCGCCCGGCACCGGCAAGACCCTGCTCGCGCGCGCCGTCGCGGGCGAGGCCGGGGTCCCGTTCTACTCGATCTCCGGTTCCGACTTCGTCGAGATGTTCGTCGGCGTCGGCGCCTCCCGCGTCCGCGACCTCTTCGAGCAGGCCAAGGCGAACGCCCCGGCGATCGTCTTCGTCGACGAGATCGACGCCGTCGGCCGGCACCGCGGTGCGGGCCTCGGCGGCGGGCACGACGAGCGCGAGCAGACCCTCAACCAGCTGCTCGTCGAGATGGACGGCTTCGACGTGAAGGGCGGCGTCATCCTGATCGCCGCCACGAACCGGCCCGACATCCTCGACCCGGCGCTGCTGCGCCCGGGCCGCTTCGACCGGCAGATCGCGGTCGACCGGCCGGACATGCAGGGCCGTCTGGAGATCCTCAAGGTCCACCAGAAGGGCAAGCCGGTCGCACCGGACGTCGACCTCTCGGCCGTCGCCCGCCGCACCCCCGGCTTCACGGGTGCCGATCTGTCGAACGTCCTGAACGAGGCCGCGCTCCTCACGGCCCGCTCGGACAAGAAGCTGATCGACAACTCGATGCTGGACGAGGCGATCGACCGCGTCGTGGCGGGCCCGCAGAAGCGGACCCGGATCATGTCCGACAAGGAGAAGAAGATCACCGCGTACCACGAGGGCGGACACGCCCTGGTCGCGGCGGCCTCCCCGAACTCCGACCCGGTACACAAGATCACGATCCTGTCCCGCGGCCGGGCCCTGGGTTACACCATGGTCCTGCCCGACGAGGACAAGTACTCGACCACCCGCAACGAGATGCTCGACCAGCTCGCGTACATGCTGGGCGGCCGCGCGGCCGAGGAGCTGGTCTTCCACGACCCGACCACGGGCGCCGCGAACGACATCGAGAAGGCCACGGCGACGGCCCGCGCGATGGTGACCCAGTACGGCATGACCGAGCGCCTCGGCGCGATCAAGTTCGGCGGGGACAACACCGAGCCGTTCCTGGGCCGCGAGATGTCGCACCCGCGGGACTACTCGGAAGAGGTCGCGGCGCTGGTCGACGAAGAGGTCAAGAAGCTCATCGAGACCGCGCACAACGAGGCCTGGGAGATCCTGGTCGAGAACCGGGACGTCCTGGACAACCTCGTCCTCGCACTCCTGGAGAAGGAGACGCTGGGCAAGGAGGAGATCGCCGAGGTCTTCTCCACGATCGTGAAGCGCCCGGCCCGTCCGGCGTGGACCGGCTCGGCCCGGCGCACCCCCTCCACTCGTCCGCCGGTGCTCTCTCCCAAGGAGCTCCAGCTGACGAACGCCGCCAACGGCACCTCGGCCTCGGCCCAGACCGCCGTGTCGGTGGAGAAGGCCCCGGAGCCCTCCCCGGAGGAGCGTCCGGAGGCCTGATCAGGTCCGGAATGGATGCCGCGCCCCCCAGGTTCTAGCCTGGGGGGCGCGGCACTTTCGTATGCCGTCCGTGCAGACAGGAACGAGGATGAGATGACCGACCCAGTGACCCTGACCGGTGGCGAGGGCACGATCGGCGAGTTCGACGAGAAGCGCGCCGAGGCGGCCGTCCGAGAGCTCCTGATCGCGGTCGGCGAGGACCCGGACCGCGAGGGCCTCCTGGAGACCCCGGCGCGCGTGGCGCGGGCGTACAAGGAGATATTCGCCGGCCTCTACCAGAAGCCCGAGGACGTCCTGACGACGACGTTCGACCTCGGTCACGACGAGATGGTCCTGGTGAAGGACATCGAGGTCATGTCGAGCTGTGAGCACCATCTGGTCCCGTTCCACGGCGTGGCCCACGTCGGCTACATCCCGTCCACCGACGGCAAGATCACCGGCCTGTCGAAGCTGGCCCGCCTGGTCGACGTCTTCGCCCGCCGCCCCCAGGTGCAGGAGCGGCTGACCACGCAGATCGCCGACTCCCTGATGGAGATCCTGGACCCGCGCGGCTGCATCGTGGTCATCGAGTGCGAGCACATGTGCATGACGATGCGCGGTGTCCGCAAGCCGGGCGCGAAGACCATCACCTCGGCGGTCCGCGGCCAGCTCCGCGACCCCGCGACCCGCAACGAGGCCATGAGCCTGATCATGGCGCGCTGAGCCGATGACCGTGCCGGGGCCGGAGACGAAGCCGGAGCCGGCCGTGGAGGCCGCGGAGGCCGCCCCGACGGGCCCGGAGGGGGGCCCGGCACCGGGCCGGCCCCTACGCCGCCGCGTGGGCCTTGTGGGGGTCCTCGTCGTCCGGGAGTTTCAGGACGTGTTCCAGGAAGAGGGCGGCCGCGATGACCGCGGCGCCCGCCAGGACCGAGCCGCCCGCGTACCAGGTCTGGTCGCGGCGGGCCGGGACGTCCAGGGAGTCCGTCAGGAGGAAGACGCCGACCCCGCCGTACATGCCGGCGACCAGGGCCGCGACCAGGGCGCTCGCCTGCCCGAAGACCACCGCGCGGGCCGCCATCAGCGGCTCCACGCCCTTGGCCCCCGGACGGCGCTCGCGCTGGGCCTTCAGGCGGCCCCGCAGTGACAGGGCCGTGGCGAACAGCACCACGGCGATGACCGCCAGCACGATCGGCGCGGCCAGCGGGACGCCCGGCAGGGTGCCGTAGGCGTTCCACAGGCGGGCGCCGGCCCAGGACAGCACCCCGGCGATCACGAAGATGCCCGCCAGGACCGCCGGCCTCAGTTGCTTCACGTTGCCCGTCCCCTGCTCAGTGCTGTCGGCTACCTGAACACGCTAACGGCTATTCCGGGAGACGGAGTTCCAGGTCCGTCCGTGCCGTGACCCCGCTCATGCCGATTGCCGCCAGCAGGCCGGCCACCGGGCCGCGGCCGGGGAGCTGGGCCTCGGGGTCGATATCGTTCCAGGGGGCCAGGACGAAGGCCCGCAGGTGCGCCCGCGGGTGCGGGAGGGTGAGGACGGGGTCGTCGGAGAGCACGTCGGCGTACGCGACGATGTCCACGTCGATCGTGCGCGGCCCCCAGCGCTCCTCGCGGACCCGGTCGAAGGCCTCCTCGACGGCGTGCGCCCGCTCCAGGAGCGAGGACGGCGGCAGGGTGGTCTTCAGCGCGATGACCGCGTTGAGGTACGAGGGCTGCGAGCCGGGCTCGACGCCCCACGGCTCGGTCTCGTAGACCGGGGAGACGGCCTTGACGCGCAGCCCGGGGGTGTCGCCGAGGGCGTCGATGGCGCCCTGGAGGGTCTCCAGCCGGTTGCCGAGGTTCGCGCCGAGCGCGATCACGGCCCATTTGGGGTTGGACAGCGTGACGTCGGCCGCGTCGACCGCCTCGACGACGGACGCGGGGACGGGCTGGACCGTGGGGTCGCTCTGGGCGTTCTGTCCGTTGTTCACACGCGGCTCCGGGTGATCGTGATGGTCACGTCGTCGAAGGGGACGGTGATCGGCGCGTCCGGCTTGTGGACGACGACCTCCACCTGCGCCACGGCCTCGTGCTTGAGGCACTGCTGGGCGATCCGCTCGGCCAGGGTCTCGATCAGGTCCACGGGCTCGCCCTGGACGACGTCGACGACCTCCTCGGCCACGACCCCGTAGTGCACGGTCTTGGCCAGGTCGTCACCGGCCGCCGCCGGGCGGGTGTCCAGGTGCAGCACGAGGTCGACGATGAAGGTCTGGCCCTCTTCGCGTTCCCGGGGGAAGACGCCGTGGTGCCCGCGAGCCTTGAGGCCGCGCAGCGCGACACGATCCACGCGAATCACTCCTGCTTTCGTAGGTGCTTCCGGTCCCGGGACTCCCCGGGCCCTTGGGCCTACGCCGAGTGCGGTCGGCGTCGTCCGCCTTCGAATTTACCTGCGATAAACCTTCGCCCCGGCCCTTGGGGTCAGTCGGAGGCCTCTTCTTCCTCGTCATCGGAGTCCGTGAGGACCGGAGAACCGTGGTGGGACCAGAGGCGCCAGCCCTCCGGTGTGCGTCGGAACACATTCGTGGCGACCACCAGCTGGCCGACGAGCGGACCGAGTTCCCCGGCCTCCTCGGCGGGTCCGCCGCTGAGGATGTTCTCGGTGCAGGTGACCAGGGCGGTGTCGCCTATGAGGGCCACCTTGGTGTCGGTGAGGAAGAACTGGATGTACTCGGTGTGCGACATGATCAGCGCGTACGAGCGCAGCACCTCGCCCCGCCCGGAGAGCACCGGCCAGCCGGGGTGGACGCAGGAGATCTCGTCGTCGAGCCAGAGCGCCGACAGGGTGTCGAAGTCCCCCCGCTCCATGGCCTCGTAGAAGGCCGCGTTGACCTCTTCGACGGCTTCGATGTCGGTACGGCTCACCGTTCCCCTTCCCTGTGCGTCCGGTCGGGCCGGTCGGTCCGGCGGGTCACAGAGCCCCTTCCACGGCACGGGCCACCCGAACCGCGTCCGCGGTCGCCCGTACCTCGTGCACCCGTACGGCCCAGGCGCCCTGGTGGGCGGCGATGGCCGAGACGGCGGCCGTGGCGGCGTCCCGCTCGCGGGCGGGCGGCGGGGCGGCGTCGGCGGCGCCGGCCAGGACCCGGCCGAGGAAGCGCTTGCGGGAGGCGGCGACGAGGAGCGGGAAGCCGAGGGCGCGCAGCTCGGGGAGGCGGGCGACGAGGGCCAGGTCGTGCTCGGCGTTCTTGGCGAAGCCGAGGCCCGGGTCGACGACGATCCGCTCGGGGGCGATGCCGCCGGTGACGACGGCGTCGATGCGGGCGCGGAGCTCGGCGGCGACCTCGCCGAGGACGTCGTCGTAGACGGCGAGGGCGTTCATGCCGTCGCTGAAGCCGCGCCAGTGCATGACGACGAAGGGCACGTCGGTGGCGGCGACGGCGGGGATCATGCGGGGGTCGGCGAGGCCGCCGCTGACGTCGTTGACGAGGCGGGCGCCGGCGGCGACGGCCTGTTCGGCGACGGTGGCGCGCATGGTGTCGACGGAGACGGCCACGCCCTCGGAGGCGAGGCCCCGGACGACGGGGACGACCCGGCGCAGCTCTTCCTCGGCGTCGACGCGGGTGGCGCCGGGGCGGGTGGACTCGCCGCCGACGTCGACGAGGTCGGCGCCCTGGGCGACGAGGTCGAGCCCGCGCTTGACGGCGGCGGTGGTGTCGAACCAGCGGCCGCCGTCGGAGAAGGAGTCGGGGGTGACGTTGACGACGCCCATGACCGCGCAGCGGTCCCAGTCGGGGAGCCCGGCCACTTGGCCCCGGGGGGCGGGGCCGCGGGTGGTGTTCATGGGGTCCAGGGTAGATCCCGTACAGCGGAACGCCCCCGGGCCCTGGCGGGCACGGGGGCGTCGGGAGCGGTGGCGGTTACGCGGCCTGGACCTCGCGGTCCTGCTGGGCCGGGATCGCCGTCTCGTGGTGGGCGCAGGGACGGTCCTGCTTGGGGCGGCGGCGGCTCTCGAAGAGGCGGGGGAGGGCGAGCGTCACGAAGCCCTCGGCCTGCATCACGGCGAAGCCGATGCGGGGCAGGTCGCGGTGGTGGCGGTAGACCATGAAGCGCGGCTCCCAGCGGGGGCGGAACTTCTCGTTGAACTTGTACAGCGACTCGATCTGGAACCAGCGCGAGAGGAAGACGAGCAGGCTGCGCCAGGCGCGCAGGACCGGGCCGGCGCCGATCTTCTCGCCGCGGGCGAGGGCCGCGCGGAACATGGCGAAGTTCAGCGAGACCTTCTCGATCTTCAGGTCGGGGGCCTGCTGGAGGGCGGCGACGATGAGCAGCTCGTTCATGCCGGGGTCGGCGCCGCGGTCGCGGCGCATCATCTCCAGCGACATGCCGTCCTTGCCCCACGGCACGAAGTGCTGGATGGCCTTCAGGTCGCCGAAGGGGCTGCTGTCGCCCTCCTCCACGCGGTGGGCGGTGGCGATGATGCAGTCGCCGTCGCCCGGGTCGCCGATGCGGCCCAGGGCCATGGAGAAGCCGCGCTCGGTGTCGGTGCCGCGCCAGGCCTCGGCCGCACCGCGCACCTGGGAGAGCTCGAACTCGTTCAGCTCGCTGACCCGGCGGACCCGGGTGGTGTAGCCGTTGCGCTCGATGCGCTTCACCATCTGGCGGACGTTGCGCATGGGGCGTCCGGCGAGGGAGAAGTCTTTGACGTCGACGATGGCCTCGTCGCCGAGTTCCAGGGCGTCCAGGCCCGTCTCGCGGGTCCAGACCTCGCCGCCGGTCTCGCTGCAGCCCACGACGGCCGGGGTCCAGGAGTGGGCCTTGGCCTCCTCCATGAACCGCTCGATGGCGCCGGGCCAGGCCTCGACGTCGCCGACCGGGTCGCCGGAGGCGAGCATGACGCCGGAGACCACGCGGTAGGTGACGGCGGCCTTGCCGCTGGGGGAGAAGACGACGGCCTTGTCGCGGCGCAGCGCGAAGTGGCCGAGCGAGTCGCGGCCGCCGTGCCGGGCGAGCAGCTCGCGCAGCTTCTCCTCGTCGTCCGCGGTGAGCCGGGCGGCCGGGTGCTCGGGGCGGAAGGCCAGGTAGATCGTGGTGACGGCGGTCAGCATGCCGAGGGCGCCGAGGGAGTAGCCGACGGTCCAGCTCACCCGGCCGGCGTAGTCGACGGGGCCCTCGAAGCCGAAGAGGCCGTAGACCACGTGGGTGATCTGCTCGTAGAGGCTGGGGTGGCCGACCACCTTGTTCGGGTGGACGTTGACGATGACCAGGCCCAGGCCGATGGAGCCGGCGCTCATCAGGACGAAGTTCGCGAGCGCCTTCCAGCGGCTGCGCGGGTCCGGGAGGGCCTTGAATTCACTCTGGTGGCGTACGAGCAGTGCGAGGAGCACCGCCGAGATGACCACGCTGATGAACGAGTGCCGGTAGGCGAACTGCGCGACGGCGCCGGCGGGCAGCAGGATGACCGAGGCCCTCCAGGCACGCCGCTTGCGCCGCTTGAGTCCGTGCGCGAGCAGCAGGATCAGGACGCCCGCGCTGATGGAGAGGGCCGCGGCGAAGGGGCCCAGGGAGCCGGGCAGCACCTCGGTGACCGCGTGGAACCGGCTGTGGCGGAATCGCGGGAAGACGCCCGCCGCGATGTCCAGAAGGCCGACGATCATGACGGCCGTACCTACGAGGCCGGGCACCGACTCCGGCTTGGGTCCGCGGAAGATTCGCCGGACCTTACTCGGAACCTGCCCCGACTTATCGCCATCTATCCTGCTAGACATCGCTTCCCGTTGCTCCGCGAGAGATCATGTGGCCGAAGGCCGCGACAGCCTCCGGGGTGTGGTGCGTCCACTAGGACGACACAGAGGAGGAGCGGGTTCACTCTTCCTTCGGAAAAATCCAGTCCTGCCATCAGAAAGTCGACTGACTGCTCATGGGTCTCACCAGTAATGCCGTTCTGGTCCTGGCCATCATCGCGGGTGTAGCGCTGTTCGCGGTGACGGTCTGGCTCTGGCCGAAGCTTTCGGGCCGCTCCTGGCGGTCGGTCCTCGGCCGGGTCGGCCTCCTGCTCGCGACCCAGCTGGCGCTGTTCTCGGCAGTCGGTCTCGCCGCCAACAAGTCGTTCCTCTTCTACGGTTCCTGGGCCGACCTGTTCGGTCAGCAGACGGCGATCGGCAAGGTCGTCGACCACTCGATGAGCAGCAAGGACATCAAGGTCCTCGACAAGCAGAAGCTGGACGTGCCCGGCGGCGGCCAGCCCCAGGTCGGCGGCCAGATACTGAAGGTCGCCATCACCGGGGAGAAGTCGAAGATAACGAGTCCGGGCTACGTCTGGCTCCCGCCGGAGTACTTCCAGCCGCAGCACAAGGACAAGAACTTTCCGGCCTCCATCGTCCTGACGGGCTACCCCGGTACGGCGGAAAACCTGATCAAAGGGCTGAACTACCCCATGACGGCCTTCAAGCAGGCCAAGCAGGGCAAGATGAAGCCGATGATCCTGGTCATGCTGCGCCCGACCATCGCGCCGCCGCGCGACACCGAGTGCGTGGACATACCGGGCGGCCCGCAGACGGAGACCTTCTTCGCGCAGGACCTGCCGCAGGCCATCCAGGGCACCTTCCGGGTCGGCAAGAAGCCGCAGAACATGGGCTTCATCGGCAACTCCACGGGCGGCTACTGCGCCCTGAAGATCGCCGCGCACCACCCGCAGACCTTCGGTGCCGCCGCCGGTCTGTCCGCGTACTACAAGGCCGCGGACGACCCGACGACCGGTGACCTCTTCCGCGGGGACGAGAAGCTGAAGAAGGCCGCCGACGTGCTGTGGAGCCTTGAGCACAAGAAGCCCACCGGCACCTCCTTCCTCGTCACCACGAGCGAGAAGGGCGAGGACAACCTGAACGACACCAAGAAGTTCATCAAGCTGGTCAAGGGTCCGGACCGGGTCTCCTCGATCATCCTCGACAGCGGCGGCCACAACTTCAACACCTGGCGCCGCGAGATCCCGCCGATGCTGGTGTGGATGAGCAGCCGGATGCAGGCCTGAGGTCAGGCGGCTGGGGTGAAGTAGTGCAGTACCGAGCGGTCCGTCCGCTCGCGCGTGGTCAGGGCCCGACGGGAGTCGGGCCCTTCGTCATGCCGCGGGCGGTTCGGCCCGGCGCAGCGCCCGGTGGACGCCCTCCGGGGTCAGTACGCCGACCAGCGCGCCGGACTCCGGGTCCGTGACCCCGATCCGCCCCGCGTCCTCCTGGAGCAGGGCGGAGAGGGCCTCGCGCAGCGACGCCCCGAGCGCCACGGAGCCGGCCGGGGCCTCGCCGTCCCGGGCGGCCGTGAGGTCGGCCTCGCCGACCGGGGTGACCGCGAGCCGCTTCAGGCCCCGGTCGGCGCCGACGAAGGAGGCCACGTAGTCGGTGGCGGGGGCGCCGAGGACCGCCGCCGGGCGGGCGAGCTGCTCGATGGTGCCCTCCCCGTAGACCGCGATCCGGTCGCCGAGCCGGACGGCCTCCTCCAGGTCGTGGGTGACCAGCAGGATCGTCTTGCGGACCGTCCTCTGGAGGCTGAGGAACTCGTTCTGGAGCCGCTCGCGCACCACCGGGTCCACCGCGCCGAACGGCTCGTCCATCAGCAGCACCGGCGGGTCGGCCGCCAGCGCACGGGCGACCCCGACGCGCTGGCGCTGCCCGCCCGACAGCTGCTCCGGGTAGCGGCCGCCGAACACGGCCGGATCCAGGCCGACGAGTTCGAGCAGCTCGGCCGCCCGGGCGCGGGCCTTGGCCTTGGGGGTGCCGGTCAGCTGCGGCACGGTGGCCGTGTTCTCCAGCACCGTCTTGTGCGGGAAGAGCCCGACCTGCTGGATGACGTACCCGATGCGGCGGCGCAGCTCGACCGGGTCGGCGGCGGCGATGTCCTCGCCGTTCAGCAGGATCCGGCCCGAGGTGGGCTCGATGAGCCGGTTGACCATCTTCATCGTGGTCGTCTTGCCGCAGCCGGACGGGCCCACCAGCGTGACCAGCTCGCCCTCCGCCACCTCGAACGACAGGTCCTCGACGGCCGTCGTCCCGTCGGGGTAGCGCTTGGTCACATGCTCGAATCGGATCACCCCGCCATCCTCTCCCACCGGTGCGCACGGATGGGCGAAGGCTTTGTCAGGGGAGTGTTGCATGTGTGCGAATGAATCCGGCCAGGGCGGGCACCTGGGGTTATGGTCGCACTGGCCGGGTCTTCCGGCACGCGTGTGCGAGGAGAGAGGGAGGTGAGCGGTGTGGCCGTACGGAACTGCCTGGTGGCGAACGACTGGATCTGCTGGGACTACGTCACCTCCCGCGCCCCCGAACTCGCCGACGCCACGCTCGAACACGTCTGGATCACGGCGGTCTCGGTGCTCATCGGGGTGGCCGTCGCCGTCCCCCTCGCACTCCTGGCCCGCCGGGGCCGCCACTGGGCGGCCCCCGTCCTCGGTCTGACCACCCTCCTCTACACGATCCCCTCGCTCGCCATGTTCTCCCTGCTGCTGCCCTTCTTCGGGCTCTCGGCGGCGCTCGTGGTGACCGGTCTGGTGCTGTACTCGCTGACCATCCTGGTCCGCAACGTGCTGGCCGGGCTGGAGGCCGTCCCCGAGGAGGTGCGGGAGGCCGCGCGCGGCATGGGCTACGGCCCGGCCCGGCTGCTGTGGCAGGTCGAACTGCCGCTGGCGCTGCCCGCGCTGCTCGCCGGGGTGCGGATCGCGACCGTCTCCACCGTGGCGCTGACCACCGTCGGCTCCATCGTCGGCAAGGGCGGGCTGGGCAACCTGATCGCCCCGGCCGTCAACAGCTCCTTCAAGGCCCAGGTGCTCACCGCCTCCGTGCTGTGCGTGCTGCTGGCGCTGGTCGCGGACCTGCTGCTGCTCGGCCTCCAGCGGCTGCTGACCCCGTGGACCCGCGCCGGGCGTCCCGCGCGGGCGAAGGGGGTCTGAGGCCGTGGGAGTCATGGGGAAGGCCTTCGGCTGGCTCGCCGACGGGGCCAACTGGTCCGGTGAGAACGGCGTCTGGCACCGGCTCGCCGAGCACCTGCTGGTCAGCGGGATCGCCCTCGGCGTCGCCTGCGCGGTGGCGCTCCCGGTGGGGCTGTGGCTCGGCCACGTCGGCCGGGGCGGGGCGCTCGCGGTCAACGTCTCCAACGTGGGGCGGGCCGTACCGGTGTTCGCCGTGCTCGCCCTGTTCATGGTCTCGCCGCTGCGCACCGCCGGCTACCTGCCGACCGTCGTCGCGCTGGTGCTGTTCGCCGTCCCGCCGCTGCTGACCAACGCGTACGTCGGCATGCGCGAGGTGGACCGCTCGGTGGTCGAGGCGGCCCGGGGCATGGGCATGTCCGGCCGGCAGCTGTTCTGGCGGGTGGAACTGCCGCTGGCCCGGGGGCTGGTGATGACCGGGCTGCGCTCGGGCGCCGTGCAGGTCATCGCCACCGCCACGATCGCCGCGATGGTCGGCCAGGGCGGCCTGGGCCGGATCATCACGGCCGGGTTCAACACGTACAACACCCCGCAGGTGGTGGCGGGCGCCCTGCTGGTCGCGCTGCTGGCCCTGCTGGTGGAGGGCCTGCTGGTGGCGGCCGACCGGCTGCTGCCGCGCCGCGGCCGCCCGGCGCCGCGCTGAGCGCGCCCCCTCCTCACCCGTTCCGCTTCTCCTCTTTTCCCCTGATCTCCAAGGAGCATGATGAGCAAGTCCACGCGCATCCTCGGCGCGACCCTGGGCGCGGTGGCCCTGACCGTTTCGCTCAGCGCGTGCGGGGGCGACAGCCTGGAGAAGGCCAAGGACGGCGGCTCCTCCTCGTCCTCCTCTTCCTCCGGCGGCAAGGGCAAGCTGGTGGTCGGCGCGGCCGGGTTCACCGAGTCCAACGTGCTCGCCAAGCTGTACGCGCGGCTCCTCGCGGACGCCGGCTACGACACCTCCATCACCACGGTCAACAACCGCGAGCTGTACGAGCCTTCGCTGGAGAAGGGCGAGATCGACGTCGTCCCGGAGTACGCGGCCACCCTCGCGGAGTTCCTCAACGCCAAGGTGAACGGCCCGGACGCGCCGAAGGAGAAGCCCGTCGCCTCCAGCGACGCGGCCGCCACCGTCGCGGCGCTGGAGAAGCTCGCGGCGCCGCTCGGACTGAAGGCGCTCCCGGCGGGTGCGGCCGTCGACCAGAACGCCTTCGCGGTGAGCAGGGAATTCGCGCAGAAGAACAACCTCAAGACCCTTTCCGATCTTGGAAAGTCGGGTCAGAAGGTGAAGATCGCGGCGGGTGACGAATGCTCCGTCCGGCCCTTCTGCGCACCGGGGTTGGAGAAGACGTACGGAATCCAGGTTTCCGGTATCGACCCCAAGGGCGTCGGCACCCCGCAGGCCAAGCAGGCCGTCAAGGACGGGGTGGACCAACTCGTGCTGACCACCACCACCGACGCCACTCTCGACAGCTTCGGTCTGGTCCTGCTGGAGGACGACAAGAAGCTCCAGAACGCCGACAACGTGCTCCCGGTCGTCAACGCCAAGGACGCCGGGGCCCCGGAGGTCGCGGCCGCGCTGGAGCGGCTCACCAAGGTGCTCACGACCGCCGACCTCGCTGAACTGAACCGCAAGGTGGACGCCGAGCGGGCCAAGCCGGCGGACGTCGCGAAGGCCTATCTGGAGGCGAAGGGCCTGCTGAAGAAGTAGGGGTTACACGGTTGATGGCCAAATGTGGGGTAACCGCGCGGGAAGAGATTGCCGGGCTGGTATCCCACGCGAGGTCCACGCCCTGTAAATTTCAGGCCATGCCCCGTGGACGTCACCGCAATCCCGAGCCCCTGCACCGACTTCTCACGCCGACGGCCGTCGGCGGGGTTTCCGTCGCCAGCGCCGGCGCGGCCTGGCTCCTCGCGGAACCCCTCGCGCTGCGCCTGCTCGTGGCCCTCACGGCGGCCGCGGGCATCGGCGGCGCCGTCCTGATGCGCTCCTGGGACCGGGCGGCCGGCCGCCGGGTGGCGGAGCTGGCCCGCGAGCGGGTCAAGGACGAGTGGAAGACGGACGAGCGGATAGCCGAGCTCGAATCCGATCTGGAGGAGGCCCGCGTCCTGCGCGTCAAGCTGGACGCGAAGCTGCGCGCCAAGCGCGTCGAACTCGCGGGCCTGCGCGGGGAGCACGCGGCGCTGCTGCGCCGGTACGCCACCGCCGAGACCGAGCGGGCCAGCGCGCTGGAGAAGCGGCGGCTGCTGGCGCTGGAGAACGCGGGCACCCCGAAGGAGCTGCCGGCGGTCTCGGAGGAGCGCACCTCCAGCGGGGCGCCGACCGCGGTCGGTTACGCGCGGGCCAACGCGGCGATGGCCGCGCTGCTGAGGAAGTCCGAGGCCCGGGCGGCCGCCGCCGCGGCGCCGAAGGAGCTGGCCCCGGCGGCGGGCCCCGCGCACACCCGTGCGGACGCCCCCGCGGCCCTCACGGCCCCCGCAGCTCCCACCACCCCTTCCGCTCCCAACGCCCCGGCTCCCGCCGCCCCCGCTCCGGCGGTCCCGGCGCGGCGGCAGGCGGCCGCGGTGGCGCCGTACGCGGCCCAGCGGCGCTCCGCCTCGCGCGTCGAGGGGGGCTTCGACTTCTTCGGCACGAAGAACACGGCGCAGGCGCGTGCCGCGATCGAGTCCGTGCAGAACGAGGACCTGGCGGACGTGGTCGGGGCCGAGGCGCTCGCCGCGCACAAGGCGGAGTCCGCGTCGGACGACGCCGAACCGGAGTTCAAGCCGGCGACGGAGGAGCAGCGGGCGGTGGGCCAGGTCATCGACCTGACGGCCCACGACGAGACCGAGCCGATCGACGTGGTCCGGCTGCGCACCGCCATCTCCTAGCCGCTCCGGCCGCCCCTGCTCAGGGGGTGTAGGACGCCACCAGGCGCGCCAGGTGGCGGCCCGCCAGGAGGAGCGGGGTGCGGGACCGGGTGACCTGGGCGGTCATCTCGGCGCCCTCCAGGGCGGCGATCACCGTCACCGCCAGGTCGCGGGAGTCCTCCTCGCCGATGCCGGAGGCCCGCAGCTTCGCCGCCACCAGCTCCTGCCAGTTCCCGAAGGACCGCGCGCACGCCTCCTGGAGTTCGGGCAGCCGGCCCACCGACTCCAGGGCCGTGGCCGTCACCGGGCAGCCGTCGCGCCAGTCCGAGGCCGCGAGGGCGTCCGCGAGGACCCCGGCGGCCGCCTCGATCGCCCGTGCCGCGTCCGGGTCGGAGTCCAGCGCCGCGCCGAGCGTCCCGGCGAACTCCCCGTCCCCGTGGCCGATCGCGGCGACCGCGAGCTCCTGCTTGCCGCCCGGGAAGAAGTGGTAGAGCGAGCCCAGCGTGGCCCCGGCCTCGCGGACGAGCTGCTTGACCGGGGTGCTCTCGTACCCGCCGTGCTGCATGAGGCGGGAGGCGGTGCGCACCAGCCGCTCGCGCGTGCCCGGCTCCGCCTGCCTGCCGGGCTCCGCCGCCGGTGCCGTCCCCGCCGTTCCCGTCGCCGTACCTGTCGCTGCCATGCGGGGAAGTCTACCCCCGGAATTGGATAGAGCGTTCGTTCTAGTCCCGTGCTACGTTCGTCCCGAGCGCTGGATAGAGCGTTCGTTCTAGTCCGATTCCGTAGGGAGAACTCCGTCATGAACCAGGTCTCGATCATCGGCCTCGGTCCCATGGGCCGGGCCATGGCCTCCGCCTACCTCGACGCCGGCCACACCGTCACCGTCTGGAACCGCAGCCCCGGCAAGGACGAGGACCTGCTCGCCCGCGGGGCGCGGCGGGCCGCGAGCGCCGCCGAGGCCGTCGCGGTGAGCACGCTGAGCGTCGTCAGCCTCATCGACGTGGACGCCGTGTACACCGCCCTCGCCGGGGCCGACCTCGACGGCCGCGTCCTCGCCAACCTCTCCTCGGACGTACCGGAGAAGGCGCGGGCGGCCTCCGACTGGGCGCGCGAGCGCGGGGCCGCCTACCTCACCGGCGGGGTCAACGTGCCGCCGGCCGGCATCGGGCAGGAGGGCGCCTCGATCTTCGTCAGCGGCCCCCGGGAGGTGTACGAGGAGCACCGCGCCGCGCTCGACGTGCTCGCCGCCACCGACTACCGGGGCGCCGACCCCGGCCACGCGCAGCTCTACTACCAGCTCAACATGATCATGTTCTGGACGGCGTACACCGGCTGGTTCCAGGCGCTCGCCGTCGCCCGCGCCAACGGCCTGACGGCGGCCGACATCCTGCCGTACGCCGGCTACACCGCGGACAGCATGCGCGGCTTCTACGAGGGCTCCGCGCCGCTCGCCGACGCCGACGACCACGACGGCACCCACGCCCGCCTCGCGATGTGCGCGGCGAGCCTGGAGCACGTCACGCACACGGCCGCCGACTCCGGGGTGGACACGGGCATCCTCGCCGCCCACGCCGAGCTGTACCGGCGCGGGGTCGACGCGGGCTTCGGCGCCGACGGCACCGCCCGCCTGCTGGGGCTGCTGGGCGCGCCGAAGGCGGCGGCCCCGGCGACGGCCTAGGAGGCGGCCCCGCCGGGGCGCGTCGGACGGGGGTGCCGCGTCAGAACAGGGGGAGCTGCCCCGGGTGCGGGCCCAGGGCGAAGCCGTCCAGCGTCGGGGCGGAGGCGCCGAGCACCACGCGGGCCCGCGAGCCGGGGCAGGACACCAGGCCGGCGCGCCGCCCCGCCGGAGGGTCGTGGCGGGCGATCCGGCCGGCCGTCACCGCGCAGTCGCGGCCGCAGGACGGGCAGGCCCGTCGGGGGGAAGCGGACATGCCCCAAGTCTGCCCTGCCGCACCGACATCGACCCCGCCGGCCTACTTGTCGATGTCGCCGACGACGAAGAACAGCGAGCCGAGGATCGACACCATGTCCGCGACCAGCTGCCCCGGCAGCAGCACCGCCAGGGCCTGGATGTTGTTGAAGGAGGCGCTGCGCAGCTTCAGCCGGTACGGGGTCTTCTCGCCCTTGGAGACCAGGTAGTAGCCGTTGATCCCGAGCGGGTTCTCCGTCCAGGCGTACGTGCTGCCCTCGGGCGCCTTCAGCACCTTCGGCAGCCGCTGGTTGACCGGCCCCGGCGGCAGCTCCGCCATCCGGTCCAGGCAGGCCACCGCCAGGTCCAGGGCGTTGTGCGTCTGGTCGAGGAGCACCTCGAAGCGGGCCAGGCAGTCGCCCTCGGTACGGGTGACCACCTTCAGGACGTCCTGGAGCTCCCCGTACGCCAGGTACGGCTCGTCGCGGCGCAGGTCGAAGTCCACGCCGGAGCCGCGGGCGATCGGGCCTGAGACCCCGTACGCGTGCACCGCCTCGGCGGACAGGACGCCGACGCCGCGGGTGCGGCCGCGGAAGATCTCGTTGCCGTGGACGAGCTTGTCGTAGACGTCCATCCGGGTGCGGACGTCGGCGACGGCGGCCCGGGCCCGGCCGAGCCAGCCCGCCGGGAGGTCCTCCTTGAGGCCGCCGACCCGGTTGAACATGTAGTGCATGCGGCCGCCGGAGATCTCCTCCATCACGGCCTGGAGCTCCTCGCGCTCGCGGAACGCGTGGAAGATCGGGGTGATCCCGCCCAGTTCGAGGGGGTACGACCCGAGGAACATCAGGTGGTTGAGGACCCGGTTCAGCTCGGCGAGGAGCGTGCGCATCCACACCGCGCGCTCGGGGACCTCCATGCCGAGCATCCGCTCGACGGCCATGACCACGCCGAGCTCGTTGGAGAAGGCGGACAGCCAGTCGTGGCGGTTCGCCAGCATCACGATCTGCCGGTAGTCGCGGGCCTCGAACAGCTTCTCCGCGCCACGGTGCATGTAGCCGACCACGGGCTCCGCGCTGGCGATGCGCTCGCCGTCCAGGACGAGCCGCAGCCGCAGCACCCCGTGGGTGGAAGGGTGCTGCGGTCCGATGTTGAGCACCATGTCGGTGCTCTCCGCCGCGCCGCCGATGCCGACCGTGGTCTCCGTCATGGGCGCATTGTCGCAGTCCTAGGGTGGGGGCATGGAAACGGGGACGACGGGTGAGACGGACCGACCCGAATGGGTCGGACTGCCGGGCGGGCTGCTGTCCCTCCGGCGACTGCTGCTGGTGGTGTGGACGGTCCTCCTCGTGGTGGCGACCGCCCTCCCGCTGGGGCTGTTCGCCGGAGCGGGCTGGGCCGCCCTCGGCGGCATATGGCTGCTGCCGCTGGTCTGGGGGTGGGTGGTGCTCGGACGGAACTGGCGGTCCTGGCGGTACGCGGAACGCGCCGACGACCTGCTGATCGGCCGCGGGGTGCTGTGGAGCCGGGAGACGGTCGTGCCGTACGGGCGGATGCAGCTGGTGGAGGTGACCTCGGGCCCGCTGGAGCGGCACTTCGGGCTGGCCTCCGTACAGCTCCACACGGCCGCGGCGGCCAGCGACGCCAAGATCCCGGGCCTGGCCCCGGACGAGGCGGAACGGCTCCGCGACCGGCTGACCGAGCTCGGCGAGGCCCGATCGGCCGGCCTGTGACCGGCCCCGCCGTACCCGCGGCCCCGGCCGCCGAGGACGCCGTGGGCGCCGCGGGCACCGAGCGGCGGCTGCACGTGCTGACCCCGCTGCGCCGCGCCTGGGTGCCGATCGCCGCCACCGCCGGCGTGGTCGCCCAGCAGGGCGAACGGGCCCAGGAGTGGGCGCTGGCCCTGCCCGTGTGGCTGCGGCTGCTCGTCCTCGCCGGGGCGGTCCTCGTCTTCGGCACGTACGGCTTCCTCAGCTGGTGGTTCACCCACTACGCCGTCACCGACACCGAGCTGCGCATCCGCACCGGCCTGGTCTTCCGGCGCACCGCCCACATCCGCCTCGACCGCGTCCAGGCCATCGACGTCACCCGCCCCCTGCTGGCCCGCGTGGCCGGGGTGGCCGCACTGCGCATCGACGTCATCGGCACCGAGGACAAGGACGAGCTGGCCTTCCTCTCCGAACGGGACGCCGTCGCGCTGCGCGCCGAGCTGCTGGCCCGGGCCGCCGGCTTCGCCCCCGCCGAGGCCACCGCGGTCGGCGAGGCCCCCGACCGGGAGCTGCTGCGGGTCTCCCTGCGGGACCTGGTGGTCTCCCTGCTGCTCAGCCTCGACGTGTGGGCCGCCCTCGCAGGCGGGCTCGGCGGCCCGCTGCTCCTGTGGGCGCTCAGCTCCAACCCCTGGGCGGCCCTGATCGCCCTGCTGCCGCTGGTGGGCGCCGCCTGGAAGGGCAGCGCCGCCCGCTTCCTCACCGGGTACGACTGGCGGGTGGCCGAGTCCCCCGACGGGCTGCGGCTGGACCACGGGCTGCTGGACCGGGCCCACGAGACCGTCCCGCCGGGGCGCGTGCAGACCGTGCGGATCGTGGAGCCGCTGCTGTGGCGGCGGCGCGGGTGGGTGCGGGTGGAGCTGGCCGTGGCGGGCTCGAAGAACGGGGTCCTGGTCCCGGTCGCCACCCGGGACGCCGCCCACGCCCTGATCGCCCGGGTCCTGCCCGGCGCGGAACCGGCCGCGCTGGAGTTCGTTCCGGCCGCGCGCCGGGGTTCTCGGTGGGTGGTCCCGGTGTGGTGGAGGGGGTACGGGCTGGCCGTGTCGGCGGAGCTGTTCGCGGCCCGGCGCGGGCTGCTGTGCCGGCGTACGGAGATCGTTCCGCATGCGAAGGTGCAGAGCGTGCGGCGGACGCAGGGACCCTGGGAGAGGCTCTGCGGGGTTGCTGACCTGCACGTGGACACGGGTGCGGGCAACGTGGTCACCGCCGGGCTGCGGACGGCCGACGAGGCGACCGCACTCCTCTACGCCCAGGCGGCCCGTTCCCGTACCTCGCGCGCGACGGCCCGCCCCGACCGGTGGATGGCCTGAGCCGCTCCGGGGGCTCCGCGCACGGGCCAAGGCGATTTTCGGTCAGAGGCCCCGGCCGACCGAAACCGTGTTTGTGTTCGCAACGTCCCTTCGGTAGACAGGTACGCACGCACGTGACGCCACGACACGTCAGGGGTGGGTGGATGAAGTTCGACATGGGCAGCACGACGCTGTCCGATCTGGGCAAGGCCACGAGCGGTTCGAGCGACGACCTCGGCACGCTGATCAAACTGCTCATCGCCGCCGCCGACCCGCTGGAGGGCAAGTTCAACGGGGTCGGCCGGACCGCCTTCGACTCGTTCAAGCGGCGCTCGGACGCCATCACCGCGGAGCTGAACGGCTCGCTGCGCGCCATCCTCGGCGGCCAGCGCGGCATGGACACCTCCTTCACCACCGGTGACCACGAGCAGGGTGACAACGCCCACCAGAACATGGGCTCCGCCAACTTCGACGCCGCCCGCTTCGGCGCGCGCTGAAACCCGGGGGAATGAGGGGACATGGGACAGAACATGGACCGCACCTCGTACGACGTCGCCGCCTCCGTGGAGGTCCAGGGCGGCCTCGGCGGGATCATCGGCCAGCTGGAGCGGGTGCTCGGCGACCGTGACGCGGCGGTGAAGGCGGCGATGGCCGAGTTCACGGCGGACGGGGTCTCGGAGGAGTACCACGGCAAGGAAGTCCGCTGGAACAAGGCGGCCAACGAGGTCCGCGACATCATCCGCCTCGTACGCACCACGCTGGAGCAGAACGACGCGACCGCGCAGGCGACGCTCGCCAAGGCCAAGGCGGCGGTCGACGCCATCGGCTGACGCCGTCCGGGCACCGGACACGGGGACGTGGGGACGTGGGGACACGGGGGTAGCTCATGGACTGGGACATCAAGCCGTCCGGCGTACAGGGCGTCGTCAACAAGACGATCACGGCCGCCGAGGGCTTCCAGAAGGCCGGCGCATCACTGGAGACGGCCCTGCCGGCCGCGCAGAAGAACGCGGGAACCGTCACCGAGGGCGGCAGCCGGATGGGCGAGGGCGGAGGCATGGGCCCGATCGCCGGGGCGCTGGGTGAGCTCATGACCTTCCACCAGAACCGGCTGGCCCGCATCTCGGCCCGTACGGAGGCCTCGCTCAACGGGGCGGTCAACGCGACGATGGCGTACCTCCAGGGCAACATCGAGCAGGCGGAGAACGCCCAGCGCGAGGCCCTGAAGGAGCCTCAGATCGACCTTCCGGGGGCGGGGAGGGGGAAGGTGTGACCGACCACAAACCGATCGACCCGTGCAGCATCCCGTTGTTCACGGGTGATCTGGAGGCCCTGGAGCAGAACCGGGCGGCGATCGCGTCGGCGGCGGGGACCTTCCGTGACGCGGGTGCGCATGTGGATTCGGAGTTTCAGGGCCTGGCCGCCTTCTACACCGCCCCCGAGGCGGCGCAGCTGTTCGCGACGACCAAGCCGGTCAGGACCGACAGTGATCTCTTCGCGGGCCATCTGGAGACGGCGGCGAAGGCTTTGGGCGAGTACATCACCGAAGCCCGTCCGATCGTGGCCCGTCTGAAGGAGCTCCAGTCCCGGGCCGTCACGTTCAGCCAGAAGATCAGCGGGGATGAGCACTGGAAGGACGACGGGGACAAGATCGATGAGAACAACGATCTGATCCACGACGTCAACGCGGCGGTGTCGGCGTTCTGGGCGGCGGAGCGTACCTGTGCGAACAAGATCCGCTCCCTGTACGGGGGCCCGCAGCTGATCCCCGAGGACGGCACGCACGCGGCGAACATGTACGGCTACAAGGGCGAGGACCTGAACAAGGCGCAGGACCTGCCGTGGGGTTCGCAGCTGGAGGAGACCCACCGCTGGTACGAGGTGGGGCACTGGGCGAAGTCGTTCGTGTGGGACGGGATCATCGTCGACGGGATCTGGGGCACGGTCCGGGGCCTGGGCACCCTGGTCGGCGTGGACGGCTGGGACAAGGCCGGCCAGGCCTGGACCGGCTTGGCGAAGCTGGCGACGGGTCTGGTCATCTCCTC